>JADCGX010000011.1 GCA_020248785.1 Burkholderiales bacterium
CGTCAAGACTGCTGCGGAGCAGTTCAAGAACCTGGACCGATGGGGCCACCTGTTGCGCTACATCAGCGACCGGATCGCGCCGGTCATCGGCCCGCCGAAGCCCCCGGCAGCGCTGCCGGCGACGGGGTAACTGCCGGATTTGGGCTTACTTGTTCTCTTCTGGCAACGCGGCCGGGGTGTGCAACCGCTCAAAGCTCAACGCCTGGCCGGCGGAGACCCTTCAACGCGCTCGTCGGCGACGTGGCGCAACACGACACGCGTGCGTGTGATCAGAGCGGTGCACTTCGTTGGGTCGGTTCGAGGTCGGCGCCGATCAGGTCAGGCCAGTTGAATGCGGGCTGCATCGTTCGCACGGAACGCGCCATCGTTGCCGCTGCGCGCGTCCAGCACTGTGCTGTAGCGCGCTTCGACGTCGAACTCGCACTGTGGCCGCAGCGGCGTGCAATCGAGCGTCAGCACAACATAGAGCCCGCGGCACGGTGGGTCAAAGGACATCAAAGAGGACGGATGCGAGATGGATGCGCGGTGCCGCCGCGACGCTGAGGTTTGCCCGTGCAAAGGCAGGCGGAACGCCTCGTACTGCGCGTCCGAGTCTTCGACAAGAAACAGGTCGGGTTGCGGTACGCCGCGTGCGGTGGACACGCGAGCGATCCTGGCGTCGCATCACCAGCTTGGCGCGCAGTCTTGCGCTGGACGCTGCCGCAACGCGGAAGTGGCTGCGCCACGCCGTGTCAGCCAAGTGAGCGTGACGCAGGCTGGCATAATTCGGATGTGCTCCCGTCGGCTCTGCCCAATTCCCTCCCGTCGCGGAGCGTCAGCCTCCGCATGAATCCCTCCGATACGTTTCTCGCGCTCCACGGTCCGAGTGCGCTGTCTGCTTTTCGCGCGGCGCGGTTGCTGACGCGACTGCAGTCGATCGAGCCTGCGATCAGCGCCGTCAGTGCGCAGTACGTGCACTTCGTGCATGCGCTGGGGCCCATCGAGCAGGGCGCGCTCGACACGCTCGGCGCGCTGCTGCGCTATGGCGATGCCTACAGCGGGCCGGCCGATGGCGACGGTTTCGTCGTCGTGCCGCGGCTGGGCACGATCTCGCCCTGGGCCAGCAAGGCCACGGACATTGCGCACAACTGTGGCCTGGCGCAGATCTGCCGCATCGAGCGGGGTACACGTTATGTGATCACGCAAAAAAGCGGGCTGCTCCGGGCAAACGCGCTCAGCGACACGGCACGCGAACGGATCGGTGCAGCGTTGCATGACCGCATGACCGAGAGCGTGCTAGCCGCCGACTTCACGCCGGCGAGCCTCTTTCGCGATCTGCCCGGGAAGCCGCCGCAGACCGTCGCACTCGGCAGCGAAGGGCGCGCCGCACTGGCCGAGGCCAACGTGCGCATGGGCCTGGCGCTGTCAGACGACGAGATCGACTACCTGGTCAAGGCCTACGCAGAGCTGCGGCGCGATCCGACCGATGTCGAGCTCATGATGTTCGCGCAGGCGAACTCCGAGCACTGCCGGCACAAGATTTTCAATGCCTCCTGGACCATTGACGGCCAGGCCAAGGACAGCTCGCTGTTCGGCATGATCAGCGCCACGCACAAGGCGGCACCGCAGGGCACCGTGGTCGCCTACAGCGACAACGCCGCGGTCATCGAAGGCCGCGTGGCGCGACGCTTCTATCCGCGCTCCGATCATCCGCAAGGCGCCATCGGCGTCGAGTTTGCCGCCCGGGATGAGTTGACGCACACGGTCTTCAAGGTCGAGACGCACAACCATCCGACCGCGATCGCGCCGTTTCCCGGCGCCTCCACCGGGGCCGGCGGCGAGATCCGCGACGAAGGTGCCACCGGCCGCGGCGCCAAGCCCAAGGCCGGGCTGTGCGGCTTCTCCGTCTCGCACCTGCGCCTGCCGGATGCGCGGCGCGCGTGGGAGACGGACGCCGACGTGACGCGCGCCGATCCGAGCACGAGCGACCTCGGCTTTCCCGCGCGCATCGCCGACGCGCTGTCGATCATGGTCGAGGGGCCGATCGGCGCGGCCGCCTTCAACAACGAGTTCGGCCGGCCCAATCTGCTCGGCTACTTCCGTGCGTTCGAGGCCAACGTCGGTGGCAAGCGCTATGGCTATCACAAGCCAATCATGATCGCCGGCGGCATCGGCAACATCCGCGACGACCAGACCACCAAGCTCGACCTGCCGGCCGGCACGCTGATGATCCAGCTCGGCGGTCCGGGCATGCGCATCGGCCTGGGCGGCGGTGCGGCCTCGAGCATGGGCGCGGGCAGCAACACCGAGCAGCTCGACTTCGACTCCGTGCAGCGGGGTAATGCCGAGATCCAGCGTCGCGCGCAGGAAGTCATCGACCGCTGCTGGGCCCTGGGTCCCGGCAATCCGGTGTTGTCGATCCATGACGTCGGCGCCGGTGGGCTGTCCAACGCAATGCCGGAGCTGGCGCATTCAGCGGGTAAGGGTGCGCACTTTGATCTGGCCAAGGTGCCTGTCGAGGAAAGCGGCATGAGCCCGCTGGAGATCTGGTGCAACGAGTCGCAGGAGCGCTACGCACTGGCGATCGCGCCGCAGTCCTTGCCGGCCTTTGACTGGCTGTGCCAACGGGAGCGCTGCCCGTACGCGGTCATCGGCACCGTGAGCGACGATGGGCAGCTGGTCGTCGCCGAAGCTGGCAAGGCGCCTGCGGTGGACATGCCCATGGACGTGCTGCTGGGCAAGCCGCCCAAGATGCATCGCGATGTGCAGCACTTGGCGCAGGCGCTGCCTGCCATCGACACCACCACCATCGATCTGGCCACAGCCGCGCTCGACGTGCTGCGTCATCCGACGGTCGCCAGCAAGTCGTTCCTGATCACCATCGGTGATCGCAGCGTCGGTGGTCTGAACTGCCGCGATCCGATGGTCGGGCCGTGGCAGGTGCCGGTGGCCGATTGCGCGGTCACGCTGCTCGATTACGAGGGCTACGCCGGTGAGGCGATGGCAATGGGCGAGCGCACGCCGGTGGCAGTGATCGATGCCGCCGCCGCGGCCCGCATGGCCATCGGCGAGGCGCTCACCAATATCGCGTCGGCCGATGTCGAGCTAGCTCGCGTCAAGCTGTCGGCCAACTGGATGGCGGCCTGCGGCATGCCAGGCGAAGACGCCAAGCTGTTCGACGCCGTCAGTGCGGCCAGCGCGCTGTGCCGGCAACTGGGCATCAGCATCCCTGTCGGCAAGGACTCCTTGTCGATGAAGACGGCATGGAAAGATGGCGGCCAGGACAAGGTCGTGTCTGCACCCGTCTCGCTCATCGTCTCCGCGGCCAGTCCGGTGGACGACGTGCGGCGTGCGCTGACGCCGCAGCTCGATCCCTCGACCGACACGCTGTTGATCCTGGTCGACCTCGGCAAGCAGCGCCTGGGCGGTTCGATCCTCGCGCAGGTGAGCCAACAACTGGGCAATGACGCGCCGGACCTCGAGGAGCCCGCCCAGCTTGCCGCCGCCTTGCGCGCGGTGCGGCAGCTGAATCGTGATGGCCGGGCGCTGGCGTACCACGACCGCTCCGACGGGGGGCTCTTTGCCGTGGTGTGCGAGATGGCGTTCGCGGGCCATTGCGGCGTGACACTGAACATCGATGTGCTCGCGATGGACCCGGTGGCCAAAGACTGGGGCGACTTCAAGATCCGGCCCGAGCAGGTGTCCGTCCGCCGCAAAGAGCAGATACTTCGTGCGCTGTTCAATGAGGAGCTGGGCATCGTCCTGCAGGTGCGCAAGGCAGATCAGAGCCTGGTGATGAACGTGCTGCGGGGCGAAGGCCTCGGCGCCGTGTCGCACACCATTGGCAAGCCGAACAAGCGCGATGTGATCGAGGTGTGGTGCGACGCGAAGGAGATCTTCGCGCGGCCGCGCGTCGAATTGCAGCAGGCCTGGAGCGAGGTGTCGTGGCGGATTGCCCGGCTGCGCGACAACCCGCAGTGTGCGGATCAGGAATACGAGCGCATTGCAGATGCCGCGGATCGCGGCCTGCATTGCCACCTGACGTTCGATCCGGCCGAAGATGTGGCCGCGCCACTCATCGCCACGGGCGCCCGCCCGCGCATCGCCATCCTGCGCGAGCAGGGCGTAAATAGCCAGTACGAGATGGCCTCGGCCTTCGACCGTGCTGGCTTCACAGCGGTCGATGTGCACATGACGGATCTGCTGAGCGGCCGCGTCTCGCTGGCCGACTTCAAGGGGCTGGCGGCCTGCGGCGGCTTTTCCTATGGCGACGTGCTCGGCGGCGGCGGCGGCTGGGCCAAGACCATCCTGCACAACCCGAAGCTGGCCGAGGCCTTTACCGCGTTCTTCCATCGTGCCGACACCTTCGCGCTTGGTGTCTGCAATGGCTGCCAGATGATGAGCCAGCTGTCGATGATGATTCCCGGTGCGCAGCACTGGCCGCGCTTCGAGCGCAACGTGTCGGAACAGTTCGAGGGCCGGCTGGTGATGACCGAGGTGCTGGCGTCCTCGTCGCTGTTCTTCGCCGGCATGGCCGGTAGCCGGATGCCGATCGCCAATGCGCACGGCGAAGGCCGCGCCGTGTTCGCCAGCGAAGAGGCGCGCAGCAAGGTACTAGTCGCCGCGCGCTATGTCGATGCGCAGGGCAGGGCCACCGAGCGCTATCCGGACAATCCCAACGGCTCGCCGGCCGGGATCAACGCACTGACCACTGCTGACGGCCGCTTCACGATCATCATGCCGCACCCAGAGCGCGTGCGGCGCACCGTGCAGATGAGCTGGCAGCCGCCAGGGCTGGGCGAGGACTCGGCCTGGATGCGCCTGTTCCGCAACGCGCGGCGGCACGTTGGGTAGACCGCCCGCGCGCCGTTGGCACGCCACGACTGTGGCTCATGGCCCAGTGTAGTGTTCTACTCTTGAATGAACGTACTAACGCTTGCATAAGTAATGCCAGTTGAGCATGCTTCGCGCATGAGATGCAAACGCGATACCGACGGCCGGTCGTTCGATCATCACTCGCTACAGTTGATGCGCCAGCAGGCGGTCAAGGCGGTGCGCAACGGGCAGAGCGCGGCCGAGGTGGCGGTCAGTTTCGGGGTCAACG
>JADCGX010000110.1 GCA_020248785.1 Burkholderiales bacterium
GACCCCGCCAAACCCTTCAAACACCATCGAACAACGCTCCGATAGACCCGAATACCGCCAAACCATCGCTCCTGCGCAAAATTTCGACACCCCGCCGCGCTCTTCCTGAAAAAGAGCAGCGAAATTCAACAGACTGCTAGCGCGGCGACACGCCACTGGAAGGGGTTTGGGCCTCGGGGTTAATCCCCTTGGCACGCTGCAAGGTAACTGCGCGATCATTCGCGCCCAGCCGCCGTGGGCGCTGTTCCAGCCCCCGGGACGGCGCGCGTCGTCCACGCGCCGCTCAGCGCGTCGCGAGACGGCTGGTCAAGAATCGTCCACCGATGAACCTGCTGTTGTTTCTTGCCGGCCTGGTCGCACTCGTGGCCGGCGCCTCGCTCCTGGTGCGCGGGGCCTCCGCACTCGCGCTGTCCTTCGGCGTGTCCCCGCTGGTGGTGGGCCTGACCATCGTTGCCTTCGGCACCTCGTCGCCGGAGGTGGCCGTGTCGGTCGGCGCAGCGCTCGACGGCAAGACCGACATTGCAGTCGGCAATGTGGTCGGCAGCAACATCTTCAACGTCCTTTTCATCCTCGGCGTCAGCGCGCTGATCGTGCCCTTGCTGGTGCACGTGCAACTGATCCGCCAGGAGGTCCCGATCATGATCGGTGCCTCGTTGCTGCTGTTGGCGCTCGGCTTCGACGGCGGGTTGTCGCGCCTGAACGCTGCGGTGCTGTTCGGCCTGCTGGTCGTTTACACCGTGTTCCTGATCCTGCAGTCGCGCCGCCAGACCAAGCAGGCGGCCGCGGCGCTGACGGCCGAATTGCCCGAGCGGATGAGCTGGGACCGCCACTGGGCAGCGCAGGTCGGGCTGGTCGTGGCAGGGCTGGTGCTGCTCGTCCTGGGATCGGACTGGCTGGTGACGGCCGCCATCGCATTTGCCAAGTCGCTTGGAGTCAGCGACCTCATCATCGGCCTGACCATCGTTGCGGCCGGGACGTCGATGCCGGAGGTCGCCACGTCCATCACGGCCGCCATCAAGGGCGAGCGCGACATCGCAGTGGGCAATGTGGTTGGCAGCAACACGTTCAACATCCTCGGCTGCCTTGGCCTGGCGGGCCTGGTGGCGCCGGGTGGCCTGCCGCTGGCGCCGTCACTGCTGACCTTCGATATCTGGGTCATGCTGGCCGTGGCGCTGGCCTGCCTGCCCGTATTCTTCACCGGTCGCGAGATTGCGCGCTGGGAAGGCGCGGTCTTCGTTGGTTACTACGTGGCTTACGTGACGTACCTGATCCTGGCCGCGCAGCAGCACGACGCGCTGCCGCTGTTCTCGCTGGTGATGCTGCTGTTCGTGGTCCCGCTGACGGTCGTCACCCTCATCGCACTCATGATTCGTCGCCAGCGCTGAGGGCGCACTGGCTGGGTCGCCGCCCGCCATGTGCCCAGTAAGCTTGCAACCGCCGCGCATTGTCCCCGTTGATGTCGCCGTTTCCCCCGTTTCTGCTGCTGATGTTGGCCTTGCTGCCCTTTGCAGGGGCAGTGCTGCTGTCGTCGATGGCGCCGCAATGGCGACGTGCCTGCGCCTGGGCTGCCGGCGCGGTCGCGCTGGCCGGCCTGGGCATCGTGCTGGCGGCGGCTCCCGATGTCTTTGCCGGTCAGGTGCCGCGCTGGCGGGTCGACTGGATGCCTGCCCTGGGGCTGGCCTTCGGCTTCCGCATGGATGGCCTGGCATGGCTCTTTGCCCTGCTCATCACCGGCATCGGCGCGTTGATCGTGCTCTATGCGGCGTACTACCTGCACCACGGCGATCCGGCACGCCGCTTCTTTGTCTTTCTGCTGCTCTTCATGGGCGCGATGCTGGGCATCGTGCTGGCCGACAACCTGATCCTGCTGGTGGTCTATTGGGAGCTCACCAGCCTGTCGTCGTTCCTGCTGATCGGCTACTGGAGCCACCGGCAGGACGCGCGCGCGGGGGCCCGCATGGCGCTGGCGGTCACGGGCGCGGGGGGGCTGGCGCTGCTGGCTGGCGTACTGCTGATCGGCTCGATCGTCGGCAGTACCGATCTGGACCAGGTGCTCGCTTCCGGCGATGTGATCCGCGACAGTTCACTGTATCCGCTGGTGCTCGTGCTGATCCTGCTGGGTTGCTTTACCAAGAGCGCCCAGTTTCCGTTCCATTTCTGGCTGCCGCATGCGATGGCGGCCCCCACGCCTGTCTCTGCCTACCTGCATTCGGCCACCATGGTGAAGGCCGGCGTGTTCCTGCTGGCGCGGCTGTACCCGGCGCTGGGCGAGTCCGAGCTGTGGTTCTGGATCGTGTCCTGCACCGGCCTGGCGACCCTACTCGTTGGCGCCTACATCGCAATCTTCCAGCACGATCTCAAGGGCCTGCTTGCCTACTCGACGATCAGCCATCTTGGACTGATCACGCTGCTGTTCGGGCTCGACGAGCCGCTCGCCGTGGTGGCCGGCGTGTTCCACATCATCAACCACGCGACCTTCAAGGCCTCGCTCTTCATGGCGGCGGGGATCATCGATCATGAGACCGGCAGCCGCGACATGCGGCAGTTGAACGGACTATGGAAGCACATGCCGTGGACGGGCCTGCTCGCCACCATCGCGACCGCGGCCATGGCTGGCGTGCCGCTGGCCAACGGCTTCCTCTCGAAAGAGATGTTCTTCGCCGAGGCCGTGGCCAAGGAAGGCTACGAAGCCATGATGATCGCGCTGCCGCTGCTGGCCACGCTTGGCGGCATCCTGAGTGTGGCCTACTCGGCGCGCTTCATTCACGACGTGTTCTTCAATGGCGAGCCGGTGGGGCTGGCCAAGACCCCGCACGAGCCGCCGCTGTTCATGCGCGTGCCGGTCGAGGTTCTCGTCGTCCTGTGCCTGGCGGTGGGCCTGCTGCCCGGGCTCGTGATTGGTCCCACGCTCGCGGTGGCGGGGCAGGCGGCGCTGTACGGCGGCCCGTTGGGCGCGCTGCCGGAGTACACGCTGGCGATCTGGCACGGCCTGAACCTGCCGCTGGCGATGTCGGTGGTGGCGCTGTCCGGCGGGGCGATGGCGTACTTCGCGCTGCAGAAGTTCGTCAACCTGCACACGGTTGCGCGCATGCCGCTGCCGGTGCCTGGGGGCCGCGCCGTGTTCGACTGGCTGCTCGCGCGGCTGCTGCGCCTGGCCGGCGCAGTCACCGGCACCCTGCAGAACGGCAGCCTGCAGCGCTATCTCACGTGGCTCTTCATCGTGGTCCTTGCCGCCGGTGCGCTGCCGTTCCTGCGCGGGGTGCCGTTGCAGACCGAGTGGATCGAGCAGACGCTGCCGCCGCTGCCGCTACTGGGCATCGCGGTGGTCGGCATGGTGGCCGCCTTTGCCGCCGTGGCCGCGTACCGCAATCGCCTGCTGGCGATCGTGCTGGTGGGCGCCGTGGGCCTGGTGGTGAGCCTCGTGTTCGTGTTCTTCTCGGCGCCGGATCTGGCGCTGACCCAGCTGCTGGTCGAGGTGGTGAGCATCACTCTCATGATGCTGGCGCTGAACTGGCTGCCGCATGCGGCGCCGGCCGAAGGCGCACCGCTCGCGCGCAATGCCCGCAAGCTGCGCGATCTCGCGCTCGCGGTCCTGGCCGGGCTGGGCACCACGGCGTTGATGCTGCTGGTGCTGATGCGGCCGTTCGACTCGATCTCGCCGTACTACCTCAAGACGACGGTGGACAAGGGTGGCGGCGCCAACGCGGTCAACGTCATCATCGTCGACTATCGCGGCTTTGACACGCTGGGCGAAGTCACGGTGCTGGGCATGGCGGGCATCATCATCTTCGCCTTGCTCGCGCACTTCGTGCCCAAGCCCGGCCTGGCGCAGTCCAGCGCGCTGGCCGATCCGCAGGCCAGCGAGGAAGTGCGCCATCCCCTCCTGCTGCAACTGGTGTCGCGGCTGATCCTGCCGCTGGCGGCCGTGGTGTCGATTTATCTGTTCCTACGCGGGCACAACCAGCCCGGCGGCGGGTTCATCGCAGGGCTGGTGCTGGCCATTGCGCTGATCCTGCTGTTCGTGGCCAATGGCGGGCGCTGGGTCGAGGACCGGCTGTGGACGGACTTCCGCGGCTGGATCGGCTTCGGGCTCATCGTCGCGGCGCTCACGGGGGTGGGAAGCTGGTTCCTCGGCAGCCCGTTCCTCACCAGCACCTACGACTACCCGAACATCTGGCCCTTTGGGCCGGTGCCGCTGGCCAGCGCGGCGCTGTTCGACCTGGGCGTGTATCTCACGGTTGTCGGCGGCACGGTCAGCGCGCTGATCGCGATCGGCCGCATCAATCGGCGCGAGGCGAATCTTGCCGAGCGGCGCGGCCGCAGGGGAGCGCGCTGATGGAACTGCTGCTGTCGCTGCTGGTGGGCGTGCTCGTGGGCACCGGCGTGTATCTGATGCTGCGCGCGCGCAGCTTCGACGTGATCCTCGGCCTCACGCTGTTGTCGTATGCCGTGAACGTGTTCATCTTCTTCATGGGGCGCTGGCAGGTGGGCAAGCCGCCGATCATCGACAAGGCGGTCAGTCCGACGCTGCAGAATTACGCCGACCCGTTGCCGCAGGCCCTGGTGCTGACCGCCATCGTGATCAGCTTCGCGATGACGGCGCTGATGCTGGTGATCGCGTTGCGCACGCGCGCCGAGACCGGCTCGGACCACGTGGACGGTGAAGAGCCCGTGGCACCGGCCACGCGGCAGCCAGACGGGGCCCCGCGATGAACTGGCCCCATTGGATCATCGTGCCCGTGGTGCTGCCGCTGCTCGCGGCCGGTCTGCTCATCCTCGTCGAGCGCCACTCCCTCGCGCTGGCCCGCGCCCTCTCGCTTGCCGTCACGCTGGCGCTGCTGCCCGTGTCCGTCTACCTGATGTGGCATGCGAGCAGCGACCAGGTTGAGGCCTACTTGCTCGGCAATTGGCGCGCGCCCTTTGGCATCGCCCTGGCGCTTGACCGGCTGGCGGCGCTCATGCTGGTGCTCACCGCGGTCATCGCGCTGGCGGCCCTGCTGTATGCGCGCAGCGGCTTGGACGAGAAGGGGCCCCACTTTCACACCCTGTTCCAGGTCCAGCTCATGGGCCTGAACGGGGCGTTCCTGACTGCAGATCTGTTCAACCTCTTCGTGTTCTTCGAGGTGCTGCTGATTGCCTCGTATGGCCTGCTGCTGCACGGCGCCGGCGCCGCGCGGCTGCGCGCCTCGCTGCACTACGTGACCTTCAACCTGACGGCCTCGGCGCTGTTCCTGATCGCCGTGTCGATGCTCTACGGCATCACGGGCACGCTGAGCATGGCCGATCTGGCTGAGCGCATCGCCGGCGCCGGCGAGGACAGCGCGGCGCTGATCCAGGCTGCCGGCCTGCTGCTGCTGGTGGTGTTCTGCATCAAGGCGGCGCTGCTGCCGCTGTACTTCTGGCTGCCTGACACCTATGGCGCAGCCACGCCACCGGCGGCGGCCCTGTTTGCGATCATGACCAAGGTCGGTGTCTACGCCATTGCGCGCGTTTACACGCTGGTGTTCGGTGAAGACGGCGGGGTGGCGGCCGGGTTGGCCCAGCCCTGGCTCGCCTGGCTTGCCGTAGGCACGCTGCTGCTGGCGGCGCTGGGCGTGCTGGCGGCGCGGCAGTTGCGCAGCCTGGTGGCCTACCTCGTCATTGCCTCGGCCGGCACCTTGCTGTTGGCGCTGGGCATCGGCAGCGAACAGACGATCGCTGCCGGACTGTTCTACATGGTGCCGAGCACGCTGGTGGCCGCCGCGCTGTTCCTGCTGGCCGACCGCATCGCCGCAGCCCGCCACGTCGCTGGCGATGCGCTCGACGGCGGTGGCTGGAACAGCCCGCGCGAACGCCTGGGCGTGCTCTTCTTCATCCTCGCGGTCAGCGCCGCGGGGCTGCCGCCCCTGGCGGGCTTTCTCGGCAAGGCGCAGCTCCTGGCGGGGGCGACCGACACCCCTGTGAGCGTCGGCGCCTGGGCCAGCGTGCTGCTGTCCAGTCTGGCGATGGTGATCGCCTTGTCGCGCGCCGGCAGCACCCTGTTCTGGAAGGGCGAGCAGCTGGGCGTGCGACCGCTCGGCAGCAGCGGGCAACAGCGGCTGGCGTTGACGCTGCTCACAGTGGCGCTGCTGGCGGCACCGCTCGTGGCGAGGCCACTGTCGAGCTACACCGGGGCCACTGCCGCGCAGCTGATGGAGCGCCGTGGCTACCTCGACGCCGTGCTGTCGAAGTCACCCGTGCCGCCCGCGTGGGACGTGCGCGAAGGGATGGTCAAGGAATGAGCATGCATCCCGGACTCGATGCGCCCCGGCGCAGCCAGCGCTGGCTGCCTGCACCGATCATGTCTGCGCTGGTCTTCGTCACCTGGCTGCTGCTCAACCAGTCCCTGTCGCTCGGCCATCTGGCGCTGGCGGCGCTGCTGGCCCTGGTGGTGCCGTGGTTCACGGAGCGCTTTCGCCCCGAGCGCCCGCGCCTGCGCCGGCCCGGCCTGATCGTGCGGCTCGGGCTGCTGGTGTTGTACGACATCGTCAAGTCGAACATCGAGGTCACCCGGCGCGTGCTGGGGCCGGTCGAGCGCATCCGGCCTGCGTTCGTGTGGGTGCCGCTCACGATCCGCGACCCGCACGGCATCTACGCGCTGGCGGGCATCATCACGATGACGCCCGGCACGCTGTCGGCGGACCTCAGCGATGACCACCGCTTTCTGCTCGTGCACGCGCTCAGCGTGGACGATCCGCAGGCGCTGGTGGCCGACATCAAGGCGCGTTACGAAGCGCCGCTGCTGGAGATCTTCTCGTGATCCTCGGAACTGTCTTGCCCTGGCTGGCCGCCGCGTTCACGCTGGCACTGTTGCTGGCCACATGGCGCCTCATCAAGGGGCCGGGCTTGCCCGACCGCATCCTGGCGCTGGACACGCTGTACGTGAACGCCTGCGCCCTGCTGGTGCTGCTGGGCATCTACTTCAGCACGGCCCTGTTCTTCGAGGCCGCGCTGTTGATCGCGTTGCTGGGCTTCATCGGCACCGTAGTGCTGTCGAAGTTCATGATCCGCGGCGACATCGTGGAGTAGCCGCCATGAGCCCCCTGCTCGACGACCTGCCCCTGTGGCTCGACATCGCGCTGACGGTGCTGCTTGTGCTTGGCGCCGCCATTTCTCTGGTGGGCTCGTGGGCACTGGTGCGGCTGCCGGACTTCCTCATGCGCCTGCATGGGCCCACCAAGGCGACCACGCTGGGCGTGGGCTGCGTGCTGATCGCATCGAGCATCTACTTCAGCGCCCAGCAGGGTTCAGCCAGCTGGCATGAGCTGCTCATCACGTTGTTCCTGTTCCTGACCGCGCCAGTGTCCGCGCACCTGCTGGTCAAGGCGCTGCTCAAGACCAATCCGGCGCTGCGGCCCCCACTGCCGCGGCGCCAGTTCGACAGCCCGAGCGAGAAGCGCTAGCACCAAGCACTTGTAGGACTGATCATGCGCACCGCCCGCATCTACGTCAGCCGCCGGATTTTTCCGGAACTGGTTGCCGAGCTGCAGAAGAGCTACGAAGTCGTCGACAATCAGGCCGACCTGAGCCTGACCGCGGCAGAGCTCGCGGCGCGCCTGCACGATGCCGACGGCGCCTTGCTCACGGCCGGTGAGCGCGTTGATGACGCCCTGCTCGCCGCCTGCCCGCGGCTGCGGGTGGTGAGCAACATCGCGGTGGGCTACAACAACATCGATCTGGCTGCCTGCACCCTTCATGGGGTGGCGGCGACCAACACGCCCGACGTGCTCATCGAGGCCACGGCTGACCACGCCTGGGCGCTGCTGCTGGCCGCCGCGCGGCGCGTGACCGAGTCCGACCGCTATTTGCGCTCCGGCCAGTGGAAGGGCTGGGAGTTCGACATGCTGATGGGTGCCGAATTGCATGGCACCACGCTCGGCATTGTTGGCATGGGGCGCATCGGGCGGGCGATCGCGCGGCGCGCGAAGGGCTTTGGCATGCGGGTCGTGTATCACAACCGCACGCGCCTGCCCTCCGTGCAGGAAGATGGCGCGATCTGGATGTCCACCGAGGAGGTGCTGCGCAGCGCCGACCACGTGATCCTGGTCGTGCCGTATTCGCAGGCCACGCATCACTTGATCGGCGCGGCGCAACTGGCGTCGATGAAGCCCACCGCCGTGCTCGTGAACATCGCGCGTGGCGGCGTCGTGGACGACAACGCGCTCATCGAGGCTTTGCAGGGCGAACGCCTGGCGGCCGCCGGGCTCGACGTGTTCGAGAACGAGCCGAAGCTCGATCCGCGCTTTCTCGCGCTGGACAACGCGGTGCTCACGCCGCACATCGCCTCCAGCACGCGTGCCACCCGCAATGCGATGGCGCAACTGGCGATCCGCAATCTCGCTGACGTGTTGGGCGGGCGCCGCCCGGCCGCGCTGCTGAACCCCGAGGTGTGGGATAGTCGGCGCCGGTAGCAGCGGCAAGACTCAACGCAAGGCACTGGGGCACTACCGAAAACCATGTCCGACATCCATTACGTCCGCAAGCACAGCCTCAGCCTCACCGAGGCCAAGAAAAAGGTGCAGCAGGCCGCTGATCACCTGGCCGATGAGTACGACCTGCAGAGCGAGTGGGAGGGCGACACGCTGCATTTCACGCGCAGCGGCGTGGACGGCCACATTGCCGTGACCGCCAAGGACGTGACGCTCGACGTGAAGCTCGGCTTCCTGTTGCGCGCGTTCAAGTCGAGCTTCGAGCGGCACATCGAGCGCAACCTGGACGATGCGCTGGCAGGCAAGGGTGGGGGTACGGCAGGGAAGGCCGTGATGGCTACTATGGATACAAAGGACGCCGAGGCCACCAAGGCCACCAAGGCCACCAAGGCGGCCAAGGCGGCCAAGACAGCCAACACTGCCAAGGCGCGCAAGGCTTGAGCAGGCGGCAGCCCCACGGAGACACTCGAATGTCCACGCTGCGTGTCGTCGAGATCAAGGCCTTTGTCCCGGCCAGGGACTACGCGCTGTCCAAGCGTTTCTATCAGGACATCGGCTTCACGCTTGCCTCGGATACCGAGGGTGTCGCCTACTTTCGTCACGGCCAAACCAGCTTCCTGCTGCAGGACTACTGGGTCGAGGAATTCGGTCGCAGTTTTGTGATGCACCTGCTGGTCGAGGACGTGGACGCCTGGCGCAGGGCCATTGACGACGCCGGCGTTGCTCAGAAGTACGGCGTGCACGTCGGCCCCGTCGAGTTGCAGCCGTGGCGCATGCGTGACTTTGTCCTGTTTGATCCGTCGGGCGTGCTCTGGCGGGTTGCACAAAGTGTCTGAAAGACAGCGTCTGTAAGGCGCTGTGAACACTGCGAGCGCTGGATCATTGTGTGCCAGGAAGTCGAACAGGCGCTCGAGGTCGCTCAGCGCGCGCTCGCTGAAGCGGACGGTGGCCACGCGTGCGGGTGCGCGGGCGTCAGGCGACGCGCCGCTTGCGCGCGACCGACGACGCTGCCTTGGCAGGCGAGCGCATGGATTTGGCGATCGGCTTGGGCCGATGCGCACGCCCCGTCGCTGTTCGTGCCACCAGGTAGTCGATCACGTCTTCCGCGGCATACAACGCGCCGCCAGCGTCCACCTCGCGGGCGGACTGTTCGGCCGCTTGAACGAAACTGGCCCGCGCTTCGGCCAGCGCGGCCTGCCGCTCGATGGCCTCGACCATACCGCATGCGGCGATTCTCCTGCGGCCTGCGCCAGAGGCCGCAATGCGATCCTTGAGCTCGTCGGGCAGCCTGAGCGTTGTGGGGGCGGACATAACGGGCTCCTCGGGTAGTACCAAAGTAACACCGAGAAACCCCTCGATCATTCGCGCCGGCGTTCGCACCGCCCCCTGCTTGAGATCCGGCGCGTTGGGCAGGTGAGCGGCTGGCAAGGCCAAAAAAACCTCGGGCCGCTGACCCCTCAGAGGGTGTAAACGAATTTAATATCCCATGCGTTACGTCTCGGTCGAGGCAATTCAGCATGGGGGGGATGGATGGCGAAGAGCACTGCAACCGAGCGAGCCGGCCGGCCTGGTCGCAAGCCCTC
>JADCGX010000111.1 GCA_020248785.1 Burkholderiales bacterium
GACGCCGTTGTTCGCATGCAGATCGATCGCGCCATACACTGTCATCGTCGCTCTCCTTCCGGGCCTGTGCCCGTTGCACTTCGCACACAACGAACATACGCCCGGTCGGAGAGCCGGCTAGATGATCCTCAGGCTCGAATTTCACCAGGCGTCGAAGGCACGATCGCCCGCCCAGCCACTGCGGCTAGACCACTCAAGCGGCGCCCTACACCAGATCCATCACCGCCAGCCTTGTCGACTGCACCATGCGCTTACTCTCCGCGCAGACTTCGTTCCCCACCCACAGTTCAGCATCACGTCATCGAGGCGACATGCAGAACTTGCTCGCGTGATGGCGCTGACTTTGCCGGCCGTAGAGCGGGCCGGTTCTCGCCGCAGGGATGCGCAGGATCTCGATGCGCTCGTTCTGTCCAGAGCGAACAGCATGTATCGCAGCGCCCGGCGGCACACGCTGCCCGTCGACAACGACCTGCGTGCTCTGTCCATGCCGAGCATGGCGAAACGCCCGCAATCTCGGCGAGTCGCGCGGCGGCGGAGCCGGCCGCGATCACTGCGTTGCTGCGGGTGGCGCCGCCGGCCGCCGCGAAGGTGCCGCGTCCGCCCGCTCAACACGCCACGCCGCGTTGAGCGACGCGCGGGTTCCGCACAAGTGTGCGGGCGCGGCGTGAGGACATCGCAGGCAAGTTCAGGCGAAACAGATCACGCACCATGGACGGCCGACGGTTCGCCCTCGCGCTGTGGTGCAGGCACAACCCGGCCTGCGGAACACGCCGCTAAGCTGCCCTGCCGCTGGTTCGAGGTCTCCCATGCGCGCCGTTGAACGCTACTTTGTCCTCATCAATCGCTGGCTGTTGATCGTTCTGCTCACAGCCATGGTGGCGATCGTGTTCGCCAACGTGGTGATGCGCTACGTGTTTGGCACCTCGGTGATCTGGTCCGAGGAAGTGGCGCGCCATCTGATGATCTGGTTGACCTTCGTTGGTAGCGGCCTGGCACTGCGCACCGGGGCGCAAATCGGCATCGACAGTCTGCAGGACGCCCTGCCTAGGTCGGCCGCTCGTGTACTGCGCCTGGTGCTCGCGCTGGCGATGCTGGCCCTGTTTGTCGCGCTGGCCTGGTACGGGATCGACTACGCCACGCGCACTCGCTTCCAGATCAGCGCGGCGCTGGGCATTTCCATGATGTACGTGTACTTGGGCATGCCGATCGGTTGCGCTCTGCTCGCGGCGCACCTGCTGTTCGTGCTGCGCGGCTACGTGCGCGGCCGCGAGTTTGCCAACGATGACGGTGTGACGCAGGACGCCGCGGCGGCCTTGTGAGGGTAAGCCGGTGACGATGTCGCTGATCTTGGCCGTCTGCACGGTCGTTCTGCTGGCCGTCGGGCTGCCGGTCGGCTTCACGCTGGCCGGGGCGACGCTGATTGCAGTGTGGCTCGGCAGCGACTATCCGCTGGTGGTCGTGCTCAAGGAGATGTTCACGGGCATCGACAGCTTTGCGCTGCTGGCGGTGCCGTTCTTCATCCTGGCGGCCGAGCTGATGAGCGGCGGTTCGTTGACCGAGGTGCTGCTGCGCTTTGCCAGCCAGTTTGTCGGTCACCGGCGCGGCGGCCTGGGTCATGCCAATGTCCTGAGCCTGACGCTGTTCTCCGGCATCAGCGGCTCGGCGCTGGCCGACGCCGCCGGCCCGGGTGCGATGCTGGTGCGCATGATGGAGCGGGCGGGCTACGACCGCAGCTACGCGGCGGCGCTCACCGCGTCGACCGCGATCATCGGGCCGATCATCCCGCCGTCGATCATCATGATCATCTACTGCATGCAGGACGACCGGGTCACGCCGCTCGGTCTGTTCATGGCGGGCATCGTGCCGGGCCTGCTGATCGCCGGCGCGATGATGCTCACCAACCAGATCATTTGCATGCGGCGCAACTTCAAGTCCGACGTGCCGCGCCCGAACCTGGCCGAGATGCTGATGAACTCGGTGCGCGCCGTGCCGGCGCTGATGCTGCCGGTCATCATCCTCGGTGGCATGCGCAGCGGCATGTTCACGCCGACGGAGGCCTCGGTCGTGGCCGTGGTCTACGCGCTGCTCGTCGGCAAGCTCGTCTATCGCACGCTGCAGTGGCGCATGCTGCCGGTCATCTTGTCGCGCACGGCCATCTTGACGGCGGCGGTGCTGTTCATCGTCGCGGCCAGCAATGCATTTGCCTGGGTGCTGACGACCGAAAATGTTCCGCAGGCCATCTCGCAGTGGATCGCGCACCTGGGCCTTGGCCCGATCGAACTGCTGCTCATCATCAACCTGTTCCTGCTCTTATTCGGCATTTTCATCGAGCCCCTGCCGGGCGTGATGGTGCTGGTGCCGATCCTCGCGCCGGTGGCCCATGCGGCCGGCGTGGATCCGATTCACTTCGCGATGATCGTGATCTACAACCTCACGCTTGGAATGATCACGCCACCGGTCGGCGGGCTGCTGTTCGTGACGAGTGCCGTCACCAAGGTACCCCTGCCCGCCCTGTCGCGCGAACTCAAGCCGTTCATGCTGGCTCATCTGGGCGTGCTGCTCCTCATCACGCTCGTGCCAGCCTTGTCGACCTGGCTGCCGGCGCTCAGCGGCCTCGCTGTGAAGTAGTCGGCAGGCCCGCACGGGCCGAGCGCGCCCAGCCGCAACCACCACGAACGGGGGCAGTTCCGGCCTGCGGTGAGTCCGAAATCAACCGACCGCGGCAGATCACTGCGGCCCGTCGCCTTCCGCAGGCACCACGCTCACAGCCACCGACAGGCTGTGTTCACCGCCGCCGCGGATCACGCCGCGCAGCGGCATCACGTCGCCGTAGTCGCGGCCGATGGCGAGCGTCACATGGGTGGTCGCCGTGCCCGGCAGCACTGCGTTGGTCGGGTCGAAGTCGACCCAGCCGAGGGGTGGGCACCACACACCGACCCAGGCGTGCGAGGCGTCCGCCCCAAGGAGGCGCGGCTGGCCGGGCGGAGGCTGCGTCAGCAAATAGCCGCTGACGTAACGTGCCGGCAGTTGCAGCGCGCGCAGGGCGGCGATCATCAGATGGGCGAAGTCCTGGCACACACCGCGTCGTTGCCGCAACACCTGCGCCAGGGGCGTGTGCACCTCGGTTGCATTGCCGTCGTAGGTGAAGTCGGCGGCGATCCGTCGCATCAGATCGATGGCAGCCGCGAGAACCGGGCGCCCCGGCATGAACGATGCCGCCGCATAGTCTGCCAAGTCGGGCATGCGCGGCACGAACGGCGAGGCGAACACGAAGGCGCTGGCCGGCTCGAACGCGCCGCCGGCGCGATACTGGCAGGCGCGCCGCACCTCTTCCCAGGGCGCCGAGGGCGCGTCGGTGAGATCGCCGGCACGGGCGAGTCGCACCGTGCTGCCGGCGACCACGCGCAGACTGTCGTGCGGCGTGTACAAGGCGAACGCATCGCGTCGGTTGCCAAAGACGTCGCTGCTCTCGGTCCAATGCTGCGGCTGCGGCTCGATCGCCAGGGCGGTTGTCGCCACGCGCTGCCAAGGCAGCGCGCACGGCCGCAGATGGGCCAGGTGCTGCGCCAGGTCGACGCGCGCCGCATAGGCGTAGTGCGTTTCGTGGGTGACGTGCAGGATGGTCATCGGGGCGCCCTTGGTGCCCTCGCTCATGCGCGGGCCAACCCGCCGCAGGCCGCCAGCGGCACGGCGAGCAGGAGCTGCGGCCGCGCACGGTGTGGCAGGTCGGGCAGCGGCGCGGGCGTCTGGCCCACCTGCCGCGCACCGCAGTGCAGATAGAACGGCGCAGCAAACGGGTCCGCGTCGACGCTCAGTGCGCGCCAGCCGTGGGCTGCCGCGTGAGCGCAGGCATGCGCCAGCAACTGGCGACCAAAGCCGCGGCCGATGTGCGCAGGCAGCAGCCACAGGTTGTCCAGCTCGCAGGCCTGACCGTCCACCAGCAGGCTGTGAAAGCCAATCACCTCGCCCGCCAGCACGCCAACGAAGGCGGATTGCACCGACATCTGCGCCGTGAGGTGAACGGGCAGCACGCGCAACCGTGGCCGCAACACCGCCATTTGCGCGGCGCTGTAGCCCCAGTGCATCTTCGAAGCCACCGCGAGCGCATGCAACGACTCCGCTTCGTCGCTGCGCGCTTGCCGTAGAGCGAGGCAGGGCCGTGGTGGCGCAGCGCGCGCCGCGTCAGTCTGCGCGCGGTCAGCGTGATCAGCGTGATGGGCCGGCGCCATGCCTTAACCCAGCACCTGATATCCAGCCGCGTGGCTGAAGTAGCGCGCGCCGATGCCGTCCGAAAGCGCGTAGGCGGTCAGGCGCAAGGCCTCCGTCTGCGCCGCCAAGGCCGGCAGCCGGCGTTGCTCGTCAAGGGCGCACAGCTCGGCCAGACTGGGCCATGACTCCAACGGCGCGAGCACAGCGAGCAGTTGCGCAGGCGGCGTGGGCAAGCGCGCCAGCTCGGCGCGCAGCAACTCGGCCACGCAGGCGAGCGCGCGCGGGTTGGCCGTGTCCTGCACCAGCAGATGCAGCAATGGCGGCAGCTCATGGCGCCCTTGATACAACGCGCGGTAGGTGACAACGCTGTCGAACAGCGCCAGCACGGGGTCGAAGCCACCGTCCTCGCGCAGCGCGCCGGTGGCCTCGAACGCCGCGAGCGTGCCGGCAAGACACGCCAGCCGCTCGATCTGGCGACCGATGGTGAGCAGACGCCAGCCGTCGTCGCGGGTCATGCGATCGGCTTGCGCGCCCGCCAGCGCGGCAAGATCGACGCTCAGCCGTCGCAGGGCATCGACGGCCCGTGCCGCGACCGAGCCACGCGCCGCGCTTTGCTGTGCCTCATCGAGCGCAAAGCGTTCCAGCGCCTGCCGCAACAGGCGCCAGTGCTCCGCCGACAGTCGCTCCTTGATCTGGCTGCCGGCCCGTCGCATGGCGGCCAGGTTGAAGGCGACACTTGCCGTTGCGGTGTCCTGCAGCCCCGCAAGCAGCGTCCGCTCGAACACGCTGGCAGCATGCGCGGCAGTGGGCGCGGGTGTGTTGGGCGGCACCAGGGCGTGCTCGACTGCGAGCCGCCCGAGTACGGCCGCGAGTGCCGGCACGGGCGCGGTATCCCCCGCCACCATTGCCAGCGCCGCCTGCGCGAGTCGCGCGGTGTGTTCGGCCCGCTCGGCATAACGCCCCATCCAAAACAGATTCTCGGCGGCACGGCTGGTCACCGGACGCCGCTGCTGCGCCAGGTCTTCAGGGCGCAGCGGCTCCGGCAGCATCGAGTAGCGATCGACGTGGCCGTCGGTCTGCACCCAGGTGTCGAGCGAGCTGCCGCCGCGCTGCATCGACACGACGCGCTGCGCGCGGCCGGCGATGCGGGTCAATCCACCGGGCATCGCGTGCCAACGCCCGTCGCCGTCGGCGATGGCGAACACCCGCACCATGGCCGCACGCGGCAGCAGCAGGCCGTCCTGCCACACGCGGGCCTGCGACAGCGGCAGGTAATCCTGCACGGTGTAATCGCCAGGATCCGCCGCGATCCGTGCGCGCAGCGCCTGCAGCATCGATGGCGACAACTCGGCGCCGATCACGGCGTCAATGGCGCGATCATCGCCACCGCGCAACGGATAGGTTGGCTTGATCACTTTTTCTGCGAGTTTGTCGGCCACCGCCTCCCAAGCGGCCGCCTCGCCGCACCACCAACTCGCGAGCGATGGCAGCCCGAGCGGCTCGCCCAGCAGGCGCTCGCAAATGGCCGGCAAGAAGCCCTGGAGCGCGGGGCTTTCGAGAAAACCCGAGCCCAAACCGTTGGCGACCAGCACCTGGCCGGCTCGGACCGCCTGCAGCAGTCCGGGCACACCAAGCGCGGAGTCGGGGCGCAGTTCCAGCGGGTCGCAGAAGTCGTCGTCCAACCGGCGCAGGATTGCGTGCACGCGCTCCAGGCCGTGCACGGTCTTCAGGAACACGCAGTCCTCGCGCACCGTCAGGTCCGAGCCTTCGACCAGTGGCACACCCAGATAGCGCGCCAGATAGGCCTGCTCGAAGTAGGTCTCGTTGTACGGCCCCGGCGTGAGCAGCACGATGCGCGGCGACCCGCCATGCGCGGGACGCGGTGCGTGCCGCGTGGTGGTGTCGAGCAGCCGTCGGAAGCTGGCCGCGAGCCGCTGCACCGACAGCGCGCGAAACGCGTCCGGAAACTGGCGCGAGACGATCAGCCGGTTCTGCAGCGCGTAGCCCAGCCCGGACGGCGCCTGCGTGCGGTTGGACACTACCCACCAGCGACCATCGGGCGCGCGGGCCAGATCGAAGGCCGCGATCTGCAGGTAGGTGCCGCCGACCGGCCGCGCTCCCGCCAGCGGCCGCAGGTAGCCCGGATGGCAAAACACGAGTGCCGGCGGCAGCAGTCCCTCGCCAAGCAGGCGCTGCTCACCATAGATGTCATGCAGGGTACGGGACAGCACCGCCGCGCGCTGCGTGACACCACGCTCGATCTCGCGCCACTCGCCGGCGGTGATGATGAAAGGCAGCAGGTCGAGCGACCAGGGCCGCGCCGGGCCCTGCACATCGTCCGCGCCGTGCTCGGAGTAGACGTTGTAGGTGATGCCATCGTCGCGAATCTGCCGCTGCAGCGCCGCCACGCGTCGATCGAGGTCACCCAGTTCGTCGGTGGCCAGCCGCTGGAAGAACGCCTGCCAGTGCGGGCGGAACATCCCTTCGGTCTGGTTGAGCTCGTCGTAATGCGCAGCCTGTACCGGCACCGTGCGCGCCAATGCGGCGGCGGCGGGGTTCGACTCGTCGAAGGAAAAACTGGCCTGAGCCATCGCTCACGCGTCCGCGCGGCGCCGCGCTGACTCAGTGCCGCCGCAGGTCGAGCGTGAACGGGAACTCCAGGCTGTGCTGCGGCGCCGCCACGGCCATCCTGCCGGGCGTGTGGCCCAGTTTGAAGAAACGTGCAAGACGACGACTCTCGGCTTCGAAGGCATTGACCGGGAAGACATCGTAGTTGCGGCCCCCCGGGTGGACGACATGGTACCGGCAGCCGCCCAGCGACCGGCCGATCCAGCCGTCGACGATGTCAAAGGTCAGCGGCGCGTGGACACCGATGGTCGGGTGCAGCGCGGAAGCCGGCTGCCAGGCCCGGTAGCGCACGCCTGCGACGAACTCGCCCGCGCGCCCGGTGGGCTGCAGCGGCAGCGCCACACCGTTGCAGGTGATGACATGGCGCGCATCGTTCAGCCCGGTCACGCGCACCTCGACCCGCTCGAGCGAGGAGTCCACGTAGCGCACGGTGCCGCCGGCCATGCCCTCCTCGCCCATCACATGCCAAGGCTCCAGCGCGCCGCGAATGGCGAGATGAACGCCGCGGCTGGCGACCTCGCCATAGAGCGGAAAGCGGAACTCGAAGTGCGGGGCGAACCACTGCGGATCGAAGGCGTAGCCGGCAGCGCCGAGTTCGGTCAACACGTCCTCGAAGTCCATCTGCACGAAGGTCGGCAGCAGGAAGCGGTCGTGCAGTGCAGTGCCCCAGCGCGCCAGCTTGGCGCGATACGGCTGACGCCAGAACCACGCCACCAGGGCTCGCAGCAGCAATTGCTGCACCAGGCTCATCCGTGCATGCGGCGGCATCTCGAACGCGCGCAGTTCGAGCAAACCCAGGCGGCCCGTGGGCCCGTCGGGCGAGTACAGCTTGTCGATGCAGAACTCGCTGCGATGTGTGTTGCCGGTGACATCGACCAGGATGTTGCGCAGACTGCGATCAACCAGCCAAGGCGGACACGCACCGTGGGGCGCGAGCTGGGCGCGCAGCGCGTCGAGTGCGATCTCCAGCTCGTACAGCTGGTCGTTGCGCGCCTCATCCACGCGCGGCGCCTGCGAGGTCGGCCCGATGAACAGGCCCGAGAAGAGATACGACAGGCTCGGATGGTTGTGCCAGAAGCTGACCAGGCTCGCCAGCAGGTCGGGACGACGCAGGAAGGGCGAGTCGGCCGGTGTGGCGCCGCCGAGCACGAAGTGATTGCCGCCGCCGGTGCCGGTGTGGCGGCCGTCGAGCATGAACTTGTCGGTCGACAGGCGGGTGTGATGCGCGGCCTCGTACAAAAACTCGGTGTGATCGACAAGCTCGTCCCAGTCGTGCGCGGGATGGATATTGACCTCGATGACACCCGGATCCGGCGTCACCGCCAGGCTCTTCAGGCGCGGATCGCGCGGTGGCGGATACCCCTCGAGCACGAGCGGCAGAGACAGCTCGGCCGCCGTGGCCTCCACGGCGGCAAGGAGTTCGAGATAGTCCTCGACCCGCGCCATCGGCGGCATGAATACGTAAAGCAGCTTGGACTGGCCGCCGTGCTGTGCTTCGGCCTCGGGGCCGTTCATGCGCTGCGGGTCACGTACTTCGACGCACAGCGCAGTGCGGGTGATCCAGTGGGCGGACTCGAAGCGCTCTGGCGTTCTGTCCGTGGCTTGCAAGACCTTTCCGGCGGCACCGTCGCCGACTGCAAGCGCGCCCGTGGCCGGGCCCGCGGCAGCGGATTCACCCTCGAAGCCACCTTGCAGCGCCACCGCGCCACCCTCGGCGAATCCGCCCCCGACCGCATGCGACGCGTACTGCCGCCGGATATCTGCATGCAGCGGCAACGGCGTGCTGGGTGCGAACGGGTCATGCGCATGCAGGTAGGGATACTCGCTCTTGCTGACCCACGGCAGGGAGTCCAGCGGCAGGCGATAGCCCATCGGCGAGTCGCCCGGGATCAGGTACATGCGCTCGTCCCGCAGGAACCACCGTCCGCTGCGCCAGGTCTTGGTGACCGGGTCGCGTTCAATGGGCAGCGCATAGCCGACAACGTGCCGCAGTCCCTGTTCGAACACGCGACGCAGGCGCGCGCGCTCGAGTTCGTCGTCCAGACGCGCGTCGAAGGGATCGACGTTGGCCGGCAGGCGCCGCTCACGCCACAGAAAGTAGAAGCTGTCTTCGTAGCCGGGCTGGATGAACTTTGGATCCAGCCGCAGCCGCTGCGCCAGCCTCTCGATGAAGCGCGGGGCGTCGGCGTCGCTGACCTGCGACGGCTTGCGCTCGTCGGCGAACAGCGACGGGTCGCTCCAGCAGGGCTGACCGTCGGCCCGCCAGAACACCGACAGCGCCCAGCGCGGCAGTTGCTCGCCCGGGTACCACTTGCCCTGCCCCATGTGCGCGAAACCGCCCGCACCGTATCTGGCGCGGAGCCGATGCACGAGTTCCGTCGCCAGGCCGCGCTTGGTGGGCCCCAGGGCGGCGGTGTTCCACTCGGCGCCGTCGCGGTCGTCGATCGAAACAAAGGTTGGCTCGCCGCCCATTGTCAGGCGTACATCACTTGTGACAAGGTCTGCATCGACACGGCGGCCGAGCCCATCGATCGCCCGCCATTGCTCGTCCGTGTACGGCTTGGTCACGCGCGGCGCTTCGTAGATGCGCGTGATCGCCATGTGATGGCTGAACTCGACCTCGCATTCATCGACGCTGCCCGTCACCGGCGCCGCCGCGCTTGGGTCCGGCGTACAGGCCACCGGGACATGCCCCTCGCCGGCGAGCAGGCCCGAGGTCGGGTCGAGCCCGATCCAGCCCGCTCCCGGCAGGTAGACCTCGCACCAGGCATGCAGGTCGGTGAAGTCAACCTCGGTGCCGCTGGGGCCGTCGAGTGACTTGACGTCCGGCTTGAGCTGGATGAGGTAGCCCGAAACAAAGCGCGCCGCCAGCCCCATGTGGCGCAGCGCCTGCACGAGCAACCACCCGGTGTCGCGGCACGAGCCCGCGCCGCGCGCGAGTGTCTCGTTTGGCGTCTGCACGCCGGGCTCCATGCGGATCAGGTAGCGGATGTCCTGCCGCAGGCGCTGATTCAACCCGACGAGAAAGTCGATCGTGCGGCGCTCGCGTCGGTCGATGCTGCGCAGGTACTCGGCAAAGCGGCCGCTGGCCGGCTCCTTGGCCAGATACGGCAGGAGATCGTGATGCAGCCCGGTGTCGTAGGTGAACGGGAAGTTCTCCGCGCTCGGCTCCAGAAAGAAGTCGAACGGGTTGTAGACGGCCATTTGCGCGACCAGATCGACCGTGATCTTCAATTGCGTGGTCTTGTCGGGAAAGACGAGCCGCGCGAGATAGTTGCAGAATGGGTCCTGCTGCCAGTTGATGAAGTGCCCGCCGGGCTCCACCCGCAGCGAGTACGACAGAATGGGCGTGCGGCAGTGCGGCGCCGGCCGCAGGCGCACGACGTGCGGCGACAGGCCGACGCGACGGTCGTAGGTGTAGGTGGTGACGTGGTTCAGTGCGACATGAATCGACATGGTGGACCGCGGTTTGTGTTCTCAGGTGCGCGTCGCGCCGGCGCCGGACGGGACCCGAGCGCGACGCCGACCGAACCGCAAAGACATTGGGTCCCGACCTGGGCCGGGGCGGGGTTGCTTACTGGTCTTGCCGTTTCTCTACGCTTGCCGCCGCCACCAGCTGCACCTGCCCGAGCGGACGGCTTTCGAGCGTCGGCGGCAGCGGCGCATGCACCGGATGGGTAACGTCCACCTCCAGGCGCGGGGCGTCTGGCGAGGCCTTGGCATCGCGCCAGGTCGGGTCCGGGATCTCCTGGAATACCTGCTTCAGGCGGGCGCCCCAGGTGTTGCGGATCATCTGCATGTACTGGTTGTGCTGGTCGATCTGCACAAATTTGGTGACCTGCAATGCACCTTCTTCGTACACGAGCAGATCCAGCGGCAGTCCGACAGAAATGTTGGACCGCAGCGTCGAGTCCATGCTGATGAGCGCGCACTTGGCCGCCTCGTCGAGCGGTGTGCCAGGCGAGACCACCCGGTCGATGATCGGCTTGCCGTACTTGGCCTCGCCAATCTGGAAGTACGGGTTTTCAGGCGTGGCCTCAATGAAGTTGCCGGCCGCATACACCTGGAACAGCCGCATGCGCTCGCCGCGTATCTGACCGCCGAAGAGAAAGTGGCAGTTGAACTCGATACCCGCCTGCTTCAGCGCGGCGGCGTCGCGGTCATGGATCTCACGCACCGCGTCGCCGACGATGCGCACCGCGTCAAACATCGTCTTTGCGTTCCACACGCTGTGATCGTTGGGGCCGGTGCGCTCGGTGACGATCTGGCGCGCCGCCTGGGTGATTGCCAGGTTGCCGGCCGACATCAGCACCATCAGCCGCTCGCCCGGGTGCTCGAAGACTGTCATCTTGCGGAAGGTGGAGATCTGGTCCACGCCCGCGTTGGTGCGCGAATCGCCCAGGAACACCATGCCGGCGTTCAGCTTCATGGCCACGCAGTAGGTCATGCGGCGGCTCCAGTCACATTCAGCGGCACCAGGAAGTCCTGGCTGATGCGGCCGCCCAGGTCATTGATACGCTCCAAGAAGCGCGTGAGAAAGGCATGCAGGCCCTGGCTCTGGATGTCGACCACGCGGCTGTACTGCAGCTCGGCGCGGATGAGCCCCGCGCGCCGCTCGGTCTCGCGCGAGCGGCTGTTGCGCACCTTTTCCAGGTTGCCGCACACCTCGTTCATGCAGTTCATCAGCGAGCGCGGCATGTCGTCGCGCAGGATCAGCAGCTCAGCCACGCGCGCCGGCGTGATGACATCGCGGTACACCTTGCGATAGATCTCGAACGCGGAGACCGAGCGCAGGATGGCGGCCCAGTAGTAAAAGTCCAGGTGATGCGCATCCTGCGACTGTGCCATGCCGTTGCCCGGCGCGCTCTGGGTCATGCCGCCCAGGCTCTGCGTCATGCCCCCGGCGCCCAGGGACTGCGCCATCGAGGCCGATGGAGCCAGCGGCTGGCGCGGCGCGTGGAACTTCACGTCGATGAGCCGCGCTGTGTTGTCGGCGCGCTCCAGGAAGGTACCCAGCCGGACGAAGTAGAACGCCTCGTCCTTGAGCATGGTTCCAATGGTCACGCCGCGCGACAAGTGCGAGCGGAACTTCACCCACTCGAAGAACTGCTGCGGGTCCCGCACCAGCAGCTTGCTGCGCAGGTGCTGCTGCAGCTCGAGCCAGGTGTCGTTGTGCGTCTCCCACACCTCGGTCGTGAGCGAGCCGCGCACGGCGCGCGCATTCTCGCGCGCGGCCTGCAGGCAGCAGTAGATCGACGAGGGATTGGTCGGATCGCGCAACAGGAAGTCGAGCACGTCGGCCGGTGTGGTTACCGGGTAGCGCGCGTCGAAGGCCGCCTGCAACTCGGAAATCCCGAGCACCGCACGCCAGGCCCGCTCGACGTCCTCGGCGGGCTGTGGCAACAGCGAGGTCGACATCGTGACGTCGAGCATGCGCGCAGTGTTCTCTGCCCGCTCGATGTAACGGGCCATCCAGAACAAGTGGTCGGCGGTCCGGCTAAGCATCGTTAAGCGTCTGGCGGTCAGGGGCGAACGTGAGAGATTGCTTGCGGTCTTGCGTACGCTCGACGCTCGACCCTGAACGCTCGACGCACGTCATCGCTCCAACACCCACGTGTCCTTCGTGCCGCCGCCCTGTGATGAGTTCACCACCAGCGAACCCTCGCGCAGCGCCACCCGGCACAGGCCACCGGGCACCGTGACGATGTCCTTGCCCGAGAGCACATAAGGCCGCAGGTCGATGTGTCGTGGCGCGATGCCCGCCTCCACATAGGTCGGGCACGTGGACAGCGCCAGGGTCGGCTGCGCGATGTAGTTGCCAGGATTGGCGCCCACCCGCGCGCCAAACTCCTCGATCTCCCGGCTGCTTGCCGCCGGTCCCACCAGCATGCCGTAACCACCGGCGCCATGGACTTCCTTGACCACCAGATTGCCCAGATTGGCCAGCACGTAGGACAGGTCCTTGGGCTCACGGCACTTGTAGGTTGGAACGTTGGCAAGGATTGGATCTTCCTTCAGGTAGAACCGGATCATGTCCGGCACATAGGGGTAGATCGACTTGTCGTCCGCGATGCCGGTGCCGATGGCATTGCACAAGGTGACGCGCCCGGCGCGATACACGTCCAGGATGCCGCGGACTCCAAGCGTCGAATCGGTCCGGAAGTGCGTCGGGTCGAGGAAGTCGTCGTCGATGCGGCGATAGATGACGTCGACACGCTGCGGTCCGCGCGTGGTGCGCATGTACACGGCGTTGTCGGCGACGAACAGATCCTGACCCTCGACGAGTTCAATTCCCATTTGCTGCGCCAGGAACGCGTGCTCGAAGTAGGCCGAGTTGTACATGCCCGGTGTCAGCAGCACGCAGGTCGGGTTGTCCACGCCTTGCGGCGCCACCGAGCGCAGGTTCTCCAGCAGCACGTCCGGGTAGTGCGCCACCGGTGCCACGCGATGCACGCTGAACAGATCAGGGAACAGCCGCATCATCATCTTGCGGTTCTCGAGCATGTAGCTCACGCCGCTGGGTACCCGCAGGTTGTCTTCCAGCACGTAGAACACACCCTCGCCCGCGCCGTTGGCCGCGCGCACGAGGTCGATGCCGGCGATGTGCGAGTAAATGTTGTTGGCCACGTCCACGCCCTGCATCTCCGGGCGATACTGGCTGTTGCCCAGCACCTGTTCGGCCGGCACCTTGCCTGCCCGCAAAATCGCCTGGTCGTGATAGACGTCGTGGATGAACAGGTTGAGCGCGCGCACGCGCTGCGCCAGCCCGGCCTCGAGCAGCTTCCATTCGGCGGCCGTAAGGATGCGCGGGATCACGTCGAACGGAATCAGCCGCTCTGTTCCGCTGCCGTCCTCGTCCTTCTCGCCATACACGGCGAAAGTGATACCCACGCGCCTGAACACGAGATCGGCTTCCGCTCGCTTGTTGCTCATGCGCTCGGCGTTTTGCCGCAGCAGCCAGTCTTGGTACTGACGATAGGGCGCGCGGACGCTACCGTCGTCAGCACTCATCTCGTCATAGGGGCGCGCTCGCAAGGCCATGGTTCCGCGTTGTGATGATCGTTTGGCGCATTAGCGTCAAGCAAGTTCGAGGCCAGCAGGATTCAGTCGCTACCCGGCTTCGGTTCAAATTGTCGTTCCAGTTGCGCTTCCGCCTGCTCGTCGGCAGGCGCGTGCGTCGCACCGTCGCGAAGCCGTGTCGGACTGCCACGCACGCCGGAGGCATCGTAGCCCGTCGCGCCGTTCGCTGCGTCGGCCGCGCTCCCATCGTTGATATGCGCCAAACCGGCCGCCGCAGGCTGGTTATGCCAGTAGCGACGGCCATGCTTGCGCCACGCAGAAAACTCATCGCGCCCGTCGATACGCAGGCGCCACTGCAGCGCGCCGCCCGCATCCGTGCGCAGCACCCGTCCGCCCGCGGCTTCGTAACGCGCGACCACCGACGCGTCCGGATGGCCAAAGCGGTTGCGATACCCGGCTTGCACGATCACCGCGTCCGCGCCCATGGCCTGCACCAGCGCGTCGGTGGATGAGTTGCGACTGCCATGGTGTGGTGCCATGGCAAGGCTCGCGCGCAGGGCGGCGCCTGAGCGCGCCACCAATTCGGCCTCCTGTCGCGCGGGCAGATCGCCGGTGAGCAGCAGGCGCCGGCCCGCGGCCTCGATCACCACCACGCAGCTCATCGCGTTGCCGCCCAGCTTGCGCGCGTAGTCCGCCGGCAGCGGATGCAGCACCTCGATCTGCAACGGCGACAGTCGAACCTGCAGGCCCGCCACGCATCGCTCGACGCTTGCGCCAACCAGGGCGGGATGGGTCGGGTCCATCGACGTCAACACCCGACGCACCGGCAGCGATCGCAGCAGGGAGGCAACGCCGCCCGAGTGGTCGCTGTCCAGGTGCGAGACGATCATCAAGTCGATCGCGCCGATGCCCCGCCAGCGCAGGTACGGCGCGATGATCCGTCCGCCCGCGTCGCTTTGCGCCGAGTAACGCGGTCCGGTGTCGTACAGGACGACCTGGTCGCCACTTTCAACCAGCACTGCCGCCCCCTGGCCGACATCGAGCGCCGTGACCCACACCTCGTTCAGGCCGGGACGCTGCGCCGGCCACAGCAGCATCGGCAGCAACCAGAGCGCGCCAACCCAGCGCGCCGGCCAGCCGGGCGGCGCAAGCAGCCAGGCCACCCCCGCCAGCGCCAGCGGCAGGGTCCACCACGGTGGCGCCGGCAAGGCGACACTGGCCCACCCGAAGCCGCCAACCCAGGCCAGGCCCTGCGCCAACAGCGCAAAGATCCAGTGCGCGATTGCCAGCACGGGCACCGCGAGCGCCGCGAGCGGCTCAGGCAGCATGACCAGGAAGCCGCCCAGCAGCGCCAGCGGGGTGACAACGAGACTCACCAGCGGGATGGCGACCGCGTTGGCCAGTGGCGAGACGAGCGAGACTTGCTGGAACAGCAGCACGGTCAAGGGCACCAGGGCCGTTGTCACCGCCAGTTGCATGTGGGTGGCCTGCACCAGCGTGCCGCGCCAGGTCTGCTCCGCGCGCAGGCGGCTGGCCAACGAGAACAGGATCGCCGCCACCGCGCCGAAGGACAGCCAGAACCCGGGCGCGAGCACGGCCCAGGGGTCGAGCAACGTGACAACCGCCGCGGCGGCGGCCAGCGTGAGCGAGGGACGCAATGCCAGGCGCGATAGCAGTGCCAGCGCAACCGTTGCAAGCATGAAGAACGTGCGCTGGGCCGGCACACCCCAACCGGCCAGCAGGCAGTAGGCCAGTGCGGCCAGCATGCCGGCTGTTGCCGCAACCGTCTGCGCCGGGGCCAAGGCCAGCAAACGGCGCGAGCGGCGCCACAGGGCACTGGCCGCAAGCGCGATCAAACCGGCGATCATCGTGATGTGCAAGCCGCTGATGCTGACCAGGTGGCTGATGCCAGTGCGGTTGAAAAGGAGCCAGTCTTCCTCGGCAATGGCGCGTTGATCGCCCAAGACCAGCGCGATCAGCACACCGCCATAGCGTGTGCCTGCCAGATGCGCCTGCATTCGGTCGCGCAGCGTGTCGCGCGAGCGGTCCACCAACGGGCCGGCCTGCCAGACCCTTTCTGCAAGACGTCTCGGCGCCATGTCGAGTTGGCCGTCGCGCACGTAGCCGGTGGCGCGCAGGTCGCGCTCCAGCAGCCACGCCTCCAGATCGAAGCCACCGGGGTTCATCGCCCCATGGGGCCGTCGCAGCCGCACGGTGAATTCCCAGCGCTCGGCCGGACGCACGCGCTCGTCGGCACCGTACCAGGCGAGCGAAAGACGCCGTGGAATATGCACCTCACCGTGCACCTGCTCCACCTCGAACTCGAAGCGCTGGCCGCGCTCGAGATGGGCCGGCAGGCTCGCGATCACCCCCACCACGCGCACGTCCTTGCCCTCATGGGCGAAAGCGAGCGCATCGGCGAGACGCACCTGCGCCCACAGTCCGGCATACGCAAAGCCGACGGCTCCGGCCGCAAGCAGCACCAGCGCGCGACGCGCCCGGCCGTTCGGGCGCCAGCGCCAGCCCAGCCATGCGACGCAGGGCGCGCCCACCAGCAGCGCGACGAGCACGGCACTGGAGGGCAGCGCCGCCTGCTGCTGCAGCAGCGCGCTGCCGGCGACGAAGGCCGCGAGGACCAGCGGCAGCATCAAGCCACAAGCTGCGCCAGGCGCGGCAAGGCGGCCTGCGCATTGGCGCGAGTCTGCGCTGCCAGGGCACCGAGCGACACTGGCGCGCCGGCATTGACCTCCTGACGCAGCGCACGCAGTGTCGCGGCGATGCGCGGCAGTTCGCACGGCTCGTTGCGGCCGACGCGGCCGCTACCGCGCAGCCATTCGGGCGGAATATCCGGCGCATCGGTCTCCAGAACGAGTGCGTCCATCGGCAAGGTGGCCGCGAGTCGCCGGATCCGCTGCGAGCCGTTGTAGGTCATCGCCCCCCCGAAACCGAGCTTGAAGCCGCGCGCGATGAACCGCAGCGCCTGCTGCTCCGAGCCGTTGAACGCATGCACGATGCCGCCCGGCACCTCGAAGCGCCGCAGATGCTTGATCAGCGCATCGGCCGAGCGGCGTACATGCACGATCACCGGCAGATCCAGATCGCGCGCGATCTTCAGCTGCTCGACAAAAAAGCGCTCCTGCCGCGCGACATCCGGATCGGCGACGAAGAAGTCGAGCCCGATCTCGCCGATCGCAACGAAGCGCGGATCGGCCAGTGCCGCCCGCGCCGCGGCGCGCAGCCGCTCGATGTGCTCGTCCTCGGCCGTCCCCAGCCACAGCGGATGCAGGCCGAGCGCATAGGCGAAGCCGTACTCCTGCGCGACCGCGGCCGCCTTGTCGAACCAGTCCACGTGCACCGCCGGCAGCACCGCCATGGTGACGCCGCCGGCGCGTGCGCGCGCCACCACCGCGGCACGATCCGCATCGAACTCGGCGGCATCAAGATGGCAGTGGGTGTCTGTCCACATGTCGAGGCTGATTGGGAGACTCAGAGTTGGGCGCTGGGAACGTGCGAGGCGGGAGTATGAAGCCGGGGTTTCACGGTGCCAGCGAACCATGGGCGCGAAAAGCGGACAAATGGCGCGTCGCTAGACTGCTATCGGCGGATTGGTGGAGGAAGGATTGGTGGAGAACACTCGGCTTTTGCCCCCAACACCCGACGCCTGACCCCCCCACTGCCAACATGCCCCGCAAGTTCTTCAAGCGCTATATGCCCACTGCCGAGCGGGTCCGCGGCGTCAGGGCACTCAGCCTGTTTGGCGACATGCTGTTCCACCCGGCACTCTGGGACCTGAACCGCCGCTCGGCAGCCGGTGGCGTGGCGGTGGGCCTGTTCTGCGGACTCATTCCAGGGCCGCTGCAGATGCTGGGCGCCGGCATCGCCGCCCTGCTCTTCCGCGTCAACCTGCCGGTCTCCCTGCTCGCCACGCTCTACACCAACCCGCTGACGATCGTGCCGCTGTACTTCGTGGCCTACAAGATCGGCGCGTTCGTCATGGGCGCGGCAGGCGGCAAGGAGGTCGAGCCGCCGCCGGAGTTTGTGGTGTCGCAGCCAATGGCCTCGGCCGAAGCGTTCGGCGCGTGGGCACTGGAACTTGGCGCCCCCCTGGTGCTGGGCGTGTTCTTGCTCGCTTGCATGCTTTCCGCCGCGGGCTATTTGCTCGTGCGGGTGGGGTGGAGCCTGTATCTGCGCTACGCGCTCACCCAACGACGCAAGGCGCGCAGCCGGCCGGTCGACCGATGAACTTCAACTTGATTGCCCCGTTGCTGCTGGCCGCCGCCAGCGCCTGGCTGTTGGACTTCAGCCGCTTTGCTTCGGCCGCGCTGATCGGCGCGGCACTCGCGATCGGGCTGATCCTCGCCGGCCGCCGCGTGACGGTGCGCTTTGCCGCGCTGGCCTTCGGCGCGGCACTGGCCTTCGGGGTGACGGCAATGATGTTTGCCGAGCTGATCGGGCTGCCGGTGCGTGCGCTGCTCGAAGGTCCGGTCAACGAGCAAGTCGTTGCGATCGCGCTGGCGTGGGTCGCAGTGCTGTTCATCGGCCTGGGGCTGGTGGCCGCGGCCTGGGGTATGTGGCGCGGCATGCCTGAGACGGACGACGACCCACCGGCAGATCCGCCGCGCTAGAGTCTGTTTGGTTCTCCCGCAGCCGCTGGCAAGTGGAGTTATTCCTTCGGTGGATCAAGCAGCATCTGAGGATCAAGCGCTTTTACGGCACGTCGGAGAACGCGGTGAAGACGCAAATCTGGATCGCCGTGTAGGTCTACGTACTGGTGGCCATCGTCGCCAAGCGCCTCGCGCTCGACGTGTCCTTGCACGCGCTGCTACAGATTCTGTCGGTCGCGCTGTTTGAGAAACCCTCGCTGCAACAGGCACTTGCATCAATCGAGGTGGTGCAAATCGAGACCATGCGAGAAAACCAAAGTGATTTGGTTCGAAAGTTAACCCGACACTTCTGATCTCAAGCAGGAATCCAATGATGCGTCACTCGATAATGGGTGGAAAGTTTGATTCGCGCCTATTGCTATCGCTAGGCTGTAGATTAAACACTTGGCGACGAAAGGTGCGCACGGAGAACGCAGTCTTGGCTAATTACTATGCACAAGAATCTCGATCAATTCCAAACTACTAACGCAGACATTACCCATACAGATCGTGACGGGTTGATAGATCACCGTGACGCGAATCGCACCGCCGCCGTAACCGCCGCCCCCATCTCCGCCAGAGCCACCGCCACCGCCACCCTCGACAGAATTCGGTCCAGACTGACCTAACGGAAAACTAGTACTCGTCGGGTTCGTGACATCAAATGTTGCCTTGACCCCGTCAACATACTGAACGGTGACAGTATCCCCTGGCTTAAGCTTTGATGCGACCGGAAGCGCCGCGTTATATCCCACCGTTGCAACATTGGCGCCGATCCACATCATGTCGTTGTCGGTTGGGAAGTTATAATGACTGTACTGACCTCCATAAACTGCAATCTGTATATAGTAATTTGCGGCAATCGCAATACTGGACACGCACGCCAAGAAGGCTATCGTTATGCCTTTGCGGTAGCAAAGAAACATCAAGTTCCCCTTCCTTCCCTTGACTTATATCTTAAAACAATTCTTCCAGCGGCCCTGCTAACAACTTCTCGTTGCGCGTGAGTCAATTGCACCCCATTTGCCAAGAAGCCTTCAAGCCCACTAGAGCTGCAGTAGCCAAGACCGATGCAGCTGGTTGTCGAGAAGTATGATTCCCTTGAACAGTCATTTCCAAGAGAGCAGGTGGCAAGTACTGCCGCCAATTGCCACAAGGACGCGTCGCCCGGTTCGGCAAAGCCGCTTTTCACATCAGCGTAGTGATACAGCGGGCCAGCTTCAGCGATGAGTCGAGGTGATAAATGCGCCAGAAAATCATTGAGATATGCGCCGTTGATCTCCTTGTCGGCGCCAAGAGCTTTGTGTAACTCAAGAAGTTTTTTCGCAGGCATGTCAGCTTTGTCCGCAGTACTTCGCGCTTTGCGCAGAATGTCCACCATTTCGGCAGGATTCGCGGCAAAGCTAGCGCAACGCGAACTTAGTACTTTTTGTGCCGCATGATAGTGGGGCCAAATGTCCGCCGGCATCTGCTTCCCGACTTGGGAAACGTCGAAATTGGGCACAATGTTGTACTGGGCGCAAACGCTTGCAAGCTGTAGCGCATACCCGCTGCTTTCAGGGTCACGTTCTTTGCTTAAGTGCTCGAATGCAGTTCGCAACGACGGCGCCTGCGCAACAAGCTCTTCCCGCCAATGCTTACTACGTGCCACTGGATCAAGGGAAATGGAGCCAAGCGTGCTCTTCGCGTTACCTGCGGCTAGCGTGGATGTTCCGACTACCTCGTGGGACGGCCGGCTCGCACTGTCAGTAGGGCTAGGTTTCTGCTGCGAGGGACTTGTTGCCCGCTGCGGCAACACCGTTACAGCAAGGACGAGGCCAATAACCACAGAAAGGATGACTACGAGGATTCGCGAGCGTGCGCTCGAGAGCGCAACCATGAGAGACCGGAGCATCGTTGATACCTAGGACGGTGCGACTGACGGTGCCGAAGAACACGCATCGGATGATACGCTGATCTTTGTATTTCACAGAAGCGCACAGATAGGGCGAATTTTCATGTTGCGTCGTTAGCGATTGGGGGCCAAGAATCTAGCCGTAAATTATATTGACAGTTATTTTGATCTTGCGGAAGGCGATGATGGCGGAGGCAAGCTGGTTGAGCGCAAGGAAGCTGCGTTCGAGTTTTTCGTAGCGTACGAGCAGCTTGGGGAAGCGGTTGAACCAGCTATGGCAGACCTCGACCACCCAGCGGCGGGCCTTCTTCTTCGGGTCGCGCTGCTTGATCTCGGCTTCCTTGCGCCGACCCACCACGTGGGGAATGTAGCCGTGAGCCTCAATGACGGCGCGCGCCGGATGGCCGCGGTAGGCGGCATCGGCACACAGATGTTTACCGCGCCGATGCTTGGGGCAGGGACGCTTGACCATGATCGCAGCCAGTACGGTCTCCAGTTGCGTGACGTCATGCGCGTTCGCTGCGGTAACGACGGGCGACAACGGGACGCCACGCCCGTCGACCAGCAGATGTCGCTTGCTGCCGGCTTTCCCCCCGATCGGTCGGGTTGGACCCGACCGCCTCTTGCACCAGCGGAGCCTTGAACAGGGCCCCGTCGATGCTCTGCCAGCGCCAGGCGATCCCGTCCAATCGGACCGCTCGAAGGGCATCGCCCGCGCCTTGGTTCCGGCAGCCGCCAGCTCTTGCACCAGCGCCGCCGCGGCTTGCGCGTTACGTCCGTAGCCAATGGTGATCGGATCGGCCCCATAAGCGGCCAGTGCGCGCACGATTTCCGCGCCGAGCCCGCCGGAGCCGCCAAGCACCACGGCGTGCCCATGCACGCGTGGCCGGTAGTCCCAGGAATTCATCGCGCCCTCCTTGCGCGCAGATCGCACGCCCGAACCGATGCGCAGTCGCGGCACCGGCCACTTACATTGCACGCGCGATGTCGGGGGTGGGCCGTGTTGGACTCGAACCAACGGCAAATGGATTATGAGTCCTCTGCTCTAAGCGCTCAGCGCGGCGCCAGGCGCCCATCAGCCAGCCGCAGCACGCGGTCGCATTTGCCCGCGACCTCCAGATCGTGCGTGACGATGATGATCGCGGTGCGCCGCTCGCGCGCCAGGCGGACGAAAAGATCGAACACCCCATGTGCGGTGTCGCGATCCAGGTTGCCCGTGGGCTCGTCGGCCAGCACGCAGGCCGGGCGCGTGACGATCGCCCGCGCAATCGCCGTGCGCTGACGCTCGCCTCCTGAAAGCTCCGCCGGATGATGCGTCACGCGCTGCGCCAGTCCCACTGCGTTCAACGCCTCCTGCGCCTGGGCACGGGCCGCCGCCAGGTCCATGCGACGGATCGACAACGGCATTGCCACGTTGTCCAGCGACGTGAACTCGGGCAGCAGGTGATGGAACTGGTAGACGAAGCCAAGTTGTTCGTTGCGCAGGCGGCCGCGCTCCACGTCTGACAGCGTCGCGACGTCCTTGCCGGCGATGCGGACACTGCCGGCGTCAAGCGCGTCGAGGCCGCCCAGGCAATGCAGCAGCGTGCTCTTGCCCGAGCCCGAGGCGCCGGTGATGGCGATGATCTCGCCGGGCGCGACCTCGAGGTCTGCGCCGCGCAGCACCTCGATCGCCGTCGGGCCCTCGCGGTAGGCCTTTGAAACGCCGCGAGCAGAGACAATGGCGCTAGTCATAGCGCAGCGCCTCGGCCGGCCGCGTGCGCGAAGCGCGCCAGCTCGGGTACAACGTGGCTACGAGCGCGAGCACCAGCGAGATGATCGTGATCGGCACAATGTCCGAGGCGCGCGGGTCCGACGGCAGGCTGCTGATGAAGTAAATGTCCTTGGGCAGGAACTGCACGCCCACCACGGCCTCGATCGCCGGCACGATGATGTCCAGGTTGTTGGCCACCAGCAGCCCCAGGCCGACGCCCGCCAGCGTGCCGATCACGCCGATCAGCGCCCCCTGCACGATGAAGACGAACATCACGCTGACCGGGCTCGCGCCGAGCGTGCGCAAAATGGCGATGTCCGACTGCTTCTCGGTCACGGTCATCACCAGCGTGGACACGAGGTTGAAGGCGGCCACCGCGACGATCAGCGTGAGGATGATGAACATCATGCGCTTCTCGGTCTGCACGGCCGCGAACCAGGTGCGGTTCTCGCGCGACCAGTCGCGCACCAGCAGGCCCTGCGGGAGCACGGCGGCCAAATCGGCCGCCACCTGCGGCGCCCGCTGCATGTCCCGCACCTTAAGGCGCACGCCGGTAGGCCCCTCGACGCGGAATAGGCGCTGCGCGTCGCCCACGTGAATCAATGCGAGGGAGCTGTCGTACTCGAAGTGCCCGGACTCGAACAACCCCACCACCGTGAACTGACGCAGCCGCGGCACGACGCCCGCCGGCGTCACGTTGCCCTGCGGCGCAATCAGCGTGACCTTCTCGCCCACCATCACACCGAGCGAACGCGCCAGCTCGTAGCCCAGCACGACGCCGAAGCCACCGTCCACCAGGTCGGTGAGCTTGCCCGCGGGCAGGCGCTTGGCGATGTCGGACACCGCCGGTTCGAACTCCGGCTCGATACCGCGCACCAGCGCACCGCGGACCATGTTCTCGCGCGCGAACATGGCCTGGGCGTTGACAAAGGGCGCAGCGGCCAGCACCTCGGGGTTGGCGCGTGCCATCTCAGCCACCTGGCGCCAGTCGGTGAGCGCGCCATTCATGCTCGCCACTTCGATGTGCGACAGCACCGACAGCATCTTGTCGCGCACTTCCTTCTGGAAGCCGTTCATCACCGACAGCACGATGATGAGGGCGGCAACGCCGAGCGCGATGCCGGTCATCGAAATGGCCGAGATGAACGAGATGAAGCCGTTGCGCCTGCGCGCACGGCGGCCGGCCCGCGTGTAGCGCAGACCGATGCGAAGTTCGTAGGGAAGACTCAAGCGGGGTCCAGGTGACGCGCGACGATTCTACAGGGCAAGGCGTGGGGATCGCGTCTTGCGCATCGGGATGCGATCCTGCCCACTACACTGCTTGCCCATGCGTTGCTTTGTCGTCGTTGCCGGGGCGCTGGTTCCCGCGCCCTTGTCCGCGGCCGTCCTGGCCGAGGCACAGCGGCAGGGCTTGGTACCACAGTTGGAACGCCTGCTGGCGCGTGCCAGCGTGCATGGCTACACCGAGATGCCGTACGAGTTCGCGCGCGCGCCCCACCTGGCGTGGATGTGGAAGCAGTTTTCGGACCGTGACGATCAACCGGTGACCGCCCCTTATGTTGCGCGCGCGCTGTCGCCAGCGCCGCTGCCGAGCACGCAATCCGATGTGCTATGGCATTGCGACCCGGTGCACATCGCCTTCGCGCGTGACCATTTGTTGCTGACAGACCTGACCGGCGCCCCCCTGCAGCCCGCGGAGACGCAGGCGCTGTTACCAAGCGCGCAAGGCGCTGCAATCGAGCAGGCCGCGCAGTTGACGGTGATTGGAGGTCACTGGTTCCTCGCCCTCGATCCACCCTGGAACATCGAGACGGTGCCGCTGGCCGCTGCGCTGGACACTTCGGTGCAGGATGTCATGCCGCTCGGCGAGGATGCGCTGCGTTGGCGCAAACTACTCACCGAAGTGCAGATTGCCTGGCACACGCATCCGGTCAACGATGCACGCGCCGAGCGCGGCGCGCCGGTGGTCAATGGGCTGTGGCTGCATGGCGGCGGCACGCCGATTCAACTTGACTCGCCGTTCGACGCGGTCTGGAGCGAGGAGCCGGTCCTACGCGGCTGGGCGCAGGCGAGTGACACGCCAGCGCAGGCGCTGGCCGACGTCCGCGCGCCGGTCGACGGCAATGTCCTGACGCTGCTGTCCTCGCTCTGCGGCCCGCAGCGCCGCGAGGCCTGGGGCGACTGGCTGCTTGCGATCGGCGAGGTTGATCGGCAACTGGGCCAGGTCGATGAAATCGTGCGGCGCGCAGGCGGCATCATGGAACTGCTGTTCTTCGGCCGCAGCGGATTCACGCGCACCACGGTGTCCTCCGCGGACCGCTGGCGCCTCTGGCGCAAGCAATCGCTGGCCGAGGTGCTGGCCGAGCCGGCGCAGGCCATGACATGAGGCGAGCCCGGATGTTTCAGCAGGTCGCCCCCGCAGGCGGTAGCTCTCAATCTAAAATCAGCGTGGCGAAGTGATGTTTGGACAGAACCACTTTGGTCCATCGGGGCTACGCGGGCTTGCGCGGCGCCCCCGCCTTCGCGGGGGCAGGCTCTGCGTGGCGAGCTTGCGGCTCAAGTGCTCGCCGATGCTTGCGGGCATCGGCTGCGCCCTTGTCGCCCGACCCGGCTCGCGCACGCATCCGCGCGACTCACACATCCCAGATACAACATCCGGGCGAGCGGTCGGCGCCATGCTCGCCTGCCGTGCGTTCAGCGCGGAGGTCTTCCAATGAGCACCGCCCTCCTGCAACAGCGCCGCTACGACGCACAGGCTGCGCAGCGCCTGGCCGCCGGCGGGCTGCTGCCGCCGCTGGCACGCGCACTGGCGGCGCGCGGAGTGCAGTCCATCGAGGAGCTGAACCTTCTGATGCGCCAACTGCTCGCGCCCGGGCAGCTCACGCAGGTGCAGGCCGCGGCCCGGCTGCTCGCCGACAGCGTGCAGACCGGCAAGCGCATGCTGATCGTGGCCGACTACGACTGCGATGGCGCCACGGCCTGCGCGGTCGGCCTGCGTGGCCTGCGCATGCTCGGCGCCAGCGTCGACTACCTGGTGCCCAACCGCTTCGAATATGGCTACGGGCTGACGCCGGAGATCGTCGAGCTGGCCGCCGCGCGCGCTGGCGGCAGACCGGATCTGTTGATCACCGTGGACAACGGCATCGCGAGCGTGGAGGGGGTGGCGCGTGCCAATGCGCTCGGCTTGCAGGTGCTGGTCACCGACCATCACCTGCCCGGTCCGCAGCTGCCGGATGCGGCGGTGATCGTGAATCCCAATCAGCCGGGTTGCGGCTTTCCAAGCAAGCACCTGGCCGGCGTGGGCGTGATGTTCTATGTCCTGACCGCGCTGCGCGCCGAGCTGCGCACGCGCGGCGTGTTCAACGACGGCAACCAGCCGCGGCTCGATGGCCTGCTTGACCTCGTGGCGCTCGGCACCGTCGCGGATGTCGTGCGGCTCGATCGCAACAACCGCATCCTGGTGGCCGCCGGGCTCGAGCGCATGCGACACGGCAAGCTCCAGTCCGGCATGGCCGCCTTGTTTCAGGTGGCGGGCCGCGACGCCCGCGTGGCACAGGCGGCCGATCTCGGCTTCGCCATCGGCCCGCGCATCAATGCGGCGGGCCGCCTGAGCGACATGACGGTCGGCATCGAGTGCCTGACCACCGATGACTTCGACCGCGCACTGGAGCTGGCGCGCAAGCTCGACCAGTTGAATCGCGAGCGGCGCGCCATCGAGACCGACATGCAGGTCGATGCGCTGGTCGAGCTCGACAGCCGCGCCCTGCACGACACGCGCACCATCACGCTGTACAACGACAGCTGGCACCAGGGCGTGGTCGGGCTGGTCGCCTCGCGCGTGAAGGAGAAGTTCCACCGCCCCACGATCGCCTTCGCCCGCAACGACGACGGCAGCCTGCGCGGCTCCGGTCGCTCGATCGAGGGCGTGCACCTGCGCGACACGCTCGATCTGGTGACCAAGGCCGCGCCCGGGATGATCGCCAAGTTTGGCGGCCACGCGATGGCGGCGGGCCTCACGCTGCGTGCGGATACCCTCGCAGGCTTCACGCAGGCGTTCGAGGCCGTCACGCGCGCCTCCTGCGACGCGCAGCTGTTCCATCGCACGGTGGCCACCGACGGCCCGCTCGCCTCCCGCGAGATTGGCCTGTCGCTGGTGGAGGCAATCGAACGACAGGTCTGGGGCCAGGGCTTCCCGCCGCCACTCTTTGACAACGAGTTCGCGGTGGTCGAACAACGCCTCATCAAGGACACGCACCTGAAGCTGCTGCTGGAGCTCGATGGACTGCGCTTTTCGGCCATCTGGTTCCGCCATACGGAGAACGTCCCGACGCGCGTGCGGCTCGCCTACCGACCCATGATCGACGAGTACCAGGGCCAGCGCCGCGTCACGCTTTGCGTCGAGCATCGCGGTTGAACGGGGCGCGGCACTGCGATTGCACTTTCTGGTCCAACGGCCCGTCATGCGCGTCAATTCCATCCTGATCGTTGCCAATGTCGTGACCTTTTTGCTGGTCGGCGCTTCGCCTGCCATCGTCGCGAGCTTTGCCCTTTGGCCCCTGGGCACGCCGAGCAGCTTCGACGCCGGGCCGAGCGCTGGTTTCGCCCCGTGGCAGCTCGTCACGTCGGCCTTCCTGCACGGCAGCCTAATGCACCTCGCGCTGAACATGGTCGGCCTGTATTCCTTCGGCCGCGATGTGGAAGACGCGCTTGGCTCGCGCCGCTACCTCACGCTCTACGTCGTCTCGGTGCTGGTCGCTTCATTCACGCAGTTGCTGGTCGTCTCGTTCTCCGATGGGCCGCCCGCGCCCACGGTCGGCGCCTCGGGCGGCGTCTTTGGGGTGCTGCTCGCCTTCGGCCTGATGTTTCCCAAGCGCACGGTGCTGCTGCTGATTCCACCGGTGCCCATGCCCGCATGGGTCGCGGTGCTGCTCTTTGGCGCATTCGAGCTCGTCAACGGTGTGCTCGGTACCATGAACGGCATCGCGCACTTCGCGCACCTGGGTGGCATGCTGGGTGCCTTCCTGCTGCTGCGTCGATGGGCAATCTGGCGTCCCTTGCGCGGCTGATGCAGCGCTGCCCGCGGGCGGGCGGCCGCCTTGTCGGGCGCGGCAGTGCTTGGCGCCTGGCTCGTCGACAGCGCTTGCGGGGGGCAACGGACGAGCTTCCTATAATCCTGCTTCTTTTGCATCGGACATCACATGGAAGCCGAACGCCTGAACCAGATCGCCGCCACCGCTGAGTCGCTCAAACCGCGGCTGGCCGAACTGCGGAGGTATCTTTGACGTCGAGGCCAAGGAAGCCCGACTGAAAGAGGTCTCGGCGCACCTGGAGGATCCGGGTGTGTGGAACGACCAGAAGCGCGCGCAGGAACTGGGCCGCGAGAAGAAGCTCCTCGACGATGTGGTCGGCCGCATGCAGCGGCTGACCGCCGGCATTCACGACGCCGCCGAACTGCACGAGATTGCCGCGGCCGATGGCGATGACGCCACGCTGATCGCCGTCGAGGCCGATCTCGTCAAGCTCGGCAAGGAGGTTGCTGATCTCGAGTTTCAGCGGATGTTCAACAACCCGCTGGACCCCAACAACTGCTTCATCGAGATTCAGGCCGGCGCCGGCGGCACCGAGGCGCAGGACTGGGCCGGCATGCTGGAGCGCATGTACCTGCGCTACGCCGAGCGCAAGGACTTCAAGGCTGAGTTGCTCGAGGAGTCGGAGGGCGAGGTCGCCGGCATCAAGGGGGCGACGATCAAGGTCAGCGGCAGCTATGCCTATGGCACGCTGCGCACCGAGACAGGCATCCATCGCCTGGTGCGCAAGAGCCCATTTGACTCCAATGCGCGCCGACACACGTCGTTCGCCAGCGTGTTCGTCTACCCCGAGGTGGACGAGACGATCGAGGTGGAGATCAACCCGGCCGATCTGCGTATCGACGTCTACCGCGCCTCGGGTGCCGGCGGCCAGCACGTGAACAAGACCGAGTCCGCGGTGCGCATCACGCACATGCTCAGCGGCATCGTGGTGGCCAGCCAGAACGACCGCAGCCAGCACCGCAACCGCGCCGAGGCCATGGCGATGCTGAAGTCCAAGTTGTTCGAGCAGGAACTGCGCAAGCGCCAGGCCGAGCAGAACAAGCTCGAGGAGAGCAAGACCGACATCGGCTGGGGCCACCAGATCCGCAGCTATGTGCTGGATCAGAGCCGCATCAAGGATCTGCGCACCAACGTCGAGATCGGCAACACGCAGGCGGTGCTCGACGGTGACCTGGATGACTTCATCCAGGCGAGCCTCAAGCAGGGGGTCTGAGCATGCACCTGGTGATCATCACCGGCGCCTCGCGCGGCCTCGGCCGCGCCCTGGCCGTTGAGCTGTCGTCGGCCGAGCACAGCCTGCTCACGATTGCGCGACACCCCGATCCGACGCTTGGCACCGAGGCCGCCGCGCGCGGTGCGACCATCGAGCAATGGGCGCTGGACGTAGTGCGCGACGTGGGCGTAGCGGCACGACTGGAGGCCTGGCTGCACCCGAAAGACGGCCACGGCTACGACAGCGCGACGCTGATCAACAACGCCGGCCTTCTCGGCACGGTGGGTCCCGTGGAGAACATGGACAGTGATGAGCTCGCGGCAGTGCTGCGCGTCAATCTGGAGGCGCCGATGGCGCTCACCGGCGCCTTCCTGCGGGCGACTGCTGCGTGGAGCTGCCCGCGCAAGGTGCTCAATATCTCGTGCGGCGCCGGGCGCAACCCGATCGCCGGCTGGGCTGCCTACTGCGCGAGCAAGGCCGGGCTCGATCACTTCTCGCGCGTCACGGCGCTGGACGAGGCACGCAAGCCCAACGGCGCGCGGATCGTGTCGCTGGCACCCGGCGTGATCGAAACCGCGATGCAGTCGCAACTGCGCGCCTCGGACGAGTCCGGCTTTCCGGACAAGCAGCGCTTTCTTGACTTGCACGCCAACGCCCAGCTCGCCACACCCGAAGGCGCGGCGCAGAAGATCGCGGCTTTCTTGGCGCGCCCCGACTTTGGCACCAACCCGGTCGCCGACGTCCGCAACGCCTGATTGAGAGCAACAAGGCGAGAACAACAATGACCGAGAACACCAGCGTCAGCGCGGCCACGGCGCCAGCCGACGAGAATCAAATCATGGCCGAGCGCCGCGCCAAGCTGGCGCGGCTGCGCGAAGCCGGGCCGGCGTTTCCCAACGACTTCCAGCGCACACACCGTGCGGGCGAGCTGCAGGCCGGCTACGAGACGCTGAGCCGCGAGGAGCTGGCGGCCAAGAACGTCGAGGTCGCGGTGGCCGGCCGCATGATGCTCAAGCGCGTGATGGGCAAGGCGAGCTTTGCCACGGTGCAGGACACCTCGGGACGCATCCAGTTCTACATTGCCGACGACGACACGGGCGCAGCGTCCCACGAAGCGTTCAAGCACTGGGACCTGGGCGACATCATTGGCGCCAGCGGCGTGCTGTTCAAGACGCAGAAGGGCGAGCTGTCCATCCGCTGCAAGGAGCTGCGCCTTCTCACAAAGAGCCTGCGTCCCCTGCCTGACAAGTTCCACGGGCTCGAGGACAAGGAGCAGCGCTATCGCCAGCGCTACGTCGACCTCATGATGAACGAGCCGACGCGCCAGGCGTTCGTCGTGCGCAGCAAGGCGATCGCGGCGATGCGCCGGTTCATGGTCGATGCCGGCTTTCTCGAGGTCGAGACGCCGATGCTGCAGGTGATCCCCGGCGGCGCGGCGGCCAAGCCGTTCGTCACGCACCATAACGCGCTCGGCATCGACATGTACTTGCGCATCGCGCCGGAGCTGTATTTGAAGCGGCTGGTGGTGGGCGGATTGGAGCGCGTGTTCGAGATCAACCGCAACTTCCGCAACGAGGGGATGAGCGTTCGCCACAACCCCGAGTTCACGATGATGGAGTTCTACGCCGCCTACCACGAGTACCAATGGCTGATGAGCTTCACCGAGGACTTGCTGCGCCACGTGGCGATCGCGGCTACAGGCTCGGCCGTGCTCAGCTACCAGGGCCAGACCATCGACCTGTCGCAACCGTTTGCACGGTTGACCACCGCGCAGGCCATCAAGGCGCATGCACCGCGGTACAACGACGCGCAGCTGCGGGACAAGGACTTCCTGCATGCCGAGCTCGCGACGTTGGGCAGCACGCACAGCAAGGAAGTCGGCCTGGGCGCGCTGCAATTGGCGCTCTTCGAGGAGGTTGCCGAGAGCAAGCTGATCCAGCCGACCTACATCGTCGACTACCCCGTGGAAGTCTCGCCACTGGCCCGCGCGTCGGACACGCGGCCGGGGATCACGGAGCGCTTCGAGCTCTTTATCGCCGGACGCGAGACCGCCAACGGCTTTTCCGAGCTCAACGATCCGGAGGACCAGGCCGCGCGCTTTGCCGAGCAGGTCAAGGCCAAGGAGGCCGGTGACGAGGAAGCGATGTACTACGACGCCGACTACGTTCGCGCGCTCGAGTACGGCATGCCGCCGGCCGCCGGTTGTGGGGTCGGCGTGGACCGATTCATCATGCTGCTGACGGATGCGCCGAGCATCCGCGACGTGATCTTGTTCCCGCACATGCGTCCGCTGCCAACGGCCGAATGAGCAAGATCGAGTCGGCGCGGGTGAGCCCAACGACGGTCATCGCGCGATGAGTCGGGCCATGAGTCGCGACCAATGAGTCGCCCGCAGCGCATTGCCACGCTGCGCTTGCAACTGTCTGCGCGCGCCAGCGTGGCGCCACCCGGGGACTGGCTGCCGGTGCTACTGGCAGGTGCGCGGATCGGCACGACGAGTCCGGACGTCGCGAGTTTTCTCGCCACCGAGGACCCGCGCTGCGCCTTGCTCGACTACAGCCTTGTGTTCGACGACGAGTCCTTCGACGCAGCTGCCCGCACGGCGCTGCTGAACGAGCTCGCCCACCGCTTGCGCGATGCAGGGCTGCTGCGAGGCTGGCGTAACGAGCAACTGGACGTGCAGCCGCTCGACGGTGGGCCAGCGCTCGCCACCATCGAGCGCAGCGCATGCCGAGCGCTGGGCATCGCCACGCATGCCGTGCACCTGAACGGCTTCACCGCGGATGGTCGCTTGTGGGTCGCGCAACGCGCCGCGCACAAGGGTGTCGATCCAAACATGTGGGACAACTTGGTGGGCGGCATGGTATCGGCCGGCGAGCACGAGCTGCTGGCACTCGAGCGCGAATCGTTCGAGGAGGCCGGATTTCGGTTGCAGGACCATGCTGTCGTGCGTGGTGGCCTGGTGCGCGAACAGCGCCCGATCCCGGAAGGACACATGGTCGAGACCGTTCAGGTGTTCGACTTGGTGCTGCCGCCGGGCTTCGCTCCTCGCAACGAGGATGGCGAGGTGCAGCGGTTTGAGTTGCGCACGGTCGACGCCGTGCTCGAGGCGATCGAGCGCGACGAGTTCACGGTCGAGGCGGCGCTGGTGACGCTGGATGGGCTGATGCGGCAGGAGATGGGCCATGAGTGAACGACCGCCCTTCATCAAGCACTGGCGCGAGATCCAGGTGCCTGACGACAACCACTATCGCGGGAGCCGCGAGTTGCTGTCGATCGACTCCAACTTCGGCAAAGCACTCGGCATGAAGCGCGTCGGCTTCAACCATGTGGTGCTGCCACCCGGGCGCCGCACCTCTTGGCCGCACTGCGAGAAGACCGAGGACGAGTTCGTCTTCGTGATCGAGGGCCGGCCGGATGCGTGGATCGACGGCGAACTCTATCGCCTCGAACCAGGCGACGCGGTCGGCTTTCCCAGCGGCACCGGGATAGCGCACACCTTCATCAACAATACGACCGAGACCGTGCGCCTGCTGGTCGGCGGCGAGCGCGATCGCGACGACAATCAGTGCCACTATCCGCTGCACCCGAAGCGCAACGCCGACATCGGCGACTTTCACTGGCACGATGCGCCTGCGCAATTGAAGGGCGACCATGACGGACTGCCCGACGCGCTGCGCGCGAACCCGGCAGATCCGGCCTGACGATGGATCCCGTCGTCCTGTTCTTCATCCTCGGTGTCATCGCCAAGCTCGCCAAGAGCGACCTGCGGCTGCCCGATGCGCTGTACGAAGCCTTGTCGATCTACCTGCTGCTCGCCATCGGCATCAAGGGTGGGGTTGAGCTGGCGCAGCAGCCGATCGGCACGGTGTTGCCGCAGGCACTGGCCGCCATGGCGCTGGGCGCGGCGATCCCGTTCATGCTCTATCCGGTTCTGCATCGGCTGGGCCGCCTTCCGGCTGCCGACAGCGCCTCGATCGCCGCCCACTACGGCTCGGTGTCGGTGGTGACCTTCGCCGTGGCTCTGTCGTACCTGATCAAGCAGGGGGTGCCGTCGGAGAGCTACGCGCCGCTGCTGGTGGCGGTCATGGAGGCGCCGGGGATCATTGCCGGCATCGTGCTGGCACGCCGCGCGCTGCGCACTGCCGATGCGCCTTTGGCGGGCCGAAAGACACGCTGGGGCGAACTGGCGCACGAGGTGCTGTTCGGCAAGAGCGTGCTGCTGCTCCTCGGTGGCCTTGTCATCGGCACCATCGCCGGGCCCCAAGGCATCAAGCCGATTGAACCCGTCTTCATGGGCATGTTCAAAGGCGTGCTGGCGCTGTTCTTGCTGGAAATGGGTCTGGTGGCAGGTGCACGCCTCGGTGACCTCAAGCGTGCTGGGATGTTCCTGGTTGTCTTTGGCGTCGCCGCGCCGATGGTGCTCGGCGTGTTCGGGGCGGTGGTCGGTCACCTGATCGGCCTGTCTCTTGGTGGCACGGCGATCTTCGCAACGCTGGCCGCGAGCGCTTCGTACATCGCCGCGCCGACGGCGATGCGGATCGCGGTTCCCGAAGCCAACCCGGCGCTGTCCATTGGCGTCGCGCTTGGCGTCACTTTTCCCTTCAACATCACGCTGGGCATTCCGCTGTACCTGCAGTACGCCCGCTGGATCACGACATGAACGTCCATCCGAAAAAGCTGCTGGTCATCATCGTCGAGGCCGTGATCGAGAAATCGCTGATCCGCGATGCGCGGCAATTCGGTGCGCATGGCTACACGATCAGCGAGGTGCGCGGCGGCGGCAGTAGCGGCGACCGCGAGGCTGCGTGGGAGGCCGACCGGTTGATCGAGATGAAGGTGATCTGCGACGAGGCGGTCGCAGCGAAGCTGGCGCAACACGTGTTGGCGAGCTACGCGCCGCACTACGCCGTGACGATGTTCACGGCTGATGTCGGCGTGTTCCGGCCGCAGAAGTTCTGACCATGCACGCCCAGTCGCTCAAGCGCACCATGGCGGTCGATCCTGCCAAGGTGGTGCGGCTGATGCTGGCCTTCTTCGGCGACAGCGAGGTGCCGCTGGCAGAGCCATTGGCCGCCGAGGACCTGCCGGAGCCTTACCAAAAGCTGCTCGCTCACAACGGCCACATGACCGAGGTGCTGAGCGCACACCATGGCGCCGCACTCACCGTCCGGCCCTACCGGATCCATCACATTGGCGAGCTCTATGGCCGTCGTCTCGATCTGCTCGCTGGCGACGAACCGCGCCCCGTGATGACCGGCATCATGATCTTCAATCTCGCGCTGGTGGCCCCGCCGGTGCGGCAGGAAATCCTGCAGGCGCAGTCGCCCCTGGGCGAGATCCTGATCCGCCGCCGCATCTTGCGACGCGTGGTCGCCGACGCGTTTCTGCGCTTTGCCGCCGATGATCCACTGACCGCACGCTTCGCCAGCCCCGCGCCACGGCCGGCTTACGGGCGACTGGCGACGATCGACTGCGACGGGCGTTCGGCGGTCGATCTGCTGGAGATCGTGCGGCCTTGAAGGTGCGCGCAACGATGGAGCCGCTAGGCGGCCTCGTCGATCCACGCCATCTGGATCGCTTCGAGGATCTTCTCGTTCGAGCGGTTGGGATCGTCGTTGAAGCCGTCCAGTTCACGCACCCAGCGATGCAGGTCGGTGAAGCGGATCGTCTTGGGATCGACATCCTGGTGCCTCTCCGTCAGCGCAATGGCGATCTCGATCGTGTCGGTCCACTTCATGGCCGCGCCTTTCTTAGAATCTATCCGTAAATTATATTGACAGTGATTTTGACCTTGCGGAAGGCAATGATGGCGGCCGCGAGGTGGTTGAGCGCAAGGAAGCTGCGTTCGAGCTTCTCGTGGCGCACGAGCAGCTTGCGGAAGCGGTTGAACCAGCCATGGCAGACCTCGACCACCCAGCGGCGGGCCTTCTTCTTCGGGTCGCGCCGCCTGATCTGGGCTTGCTTGCGCCGATCA
>JADCGX010000112.1 GCA_020248785.1 Burkholderiales bacterium
CCTTGGCCTTGAATGCCGGTGAGTGGTTCCGGCGTGGTCGTCTGCTCATGTGCTGCTCTCCTGCGAACACGGGCTCTATCCTCGCCCATCGGAGCAGCCTTTCCACTTTCAGCCGTGTTCAGTTTTGCGCGGCCACCTCTGGTCTGGCTGGCTACTACAACGAGCAGGCGGTGGAAATGGCTGCTACGCAGCCGGCGCCGTCGACAATTGCTTGCGCTCTTCCATGAGCGCAAGCAAGTTGTTGTCCGGATCACGAAAGAAGGCCATCCACAGTTCGTGGTCCGGCATTTTGGCTACGAGGTGCGGCTCCTGCTCGAAGTACACGCCGTCTGCCTTGAGCAGCGCTACCATCGGCACCAGATCGACACAGCGGAAGTACACGCAGAAGGCAGAATGACCGGGCCCGCGCGGCTCGTGGCCGCCTTCGAGCATCAGGCGCAGGCCGTTGCAGTTGAAGAAGACCAGGTTGCCAAAGCGAAACAGCAGCGGCAGGCCGAGCACGTCCTTGTAGAAGCGCTCGGCGCGGTCGGTGTCCGACACGTGCAGCGCGATCTGCGCGACCTGGCCAAGGCCGGTATCAGCCATGCCTAGTCTTCTCCCTCGATGTCCTCGTTGGCCGCGCCGGCGTTGGCCGCATCGTCGTCCTCGTCTTCCATGAAGCGCGGCTTGCGCTCGAAGCCGCGCGCCTCGGCCGAGCCCTGATAGCCAGCGCTGCGGGGCGCGGCGCCGCGATCAGCCCGGCCAGCGCGCGGGGCGGGGCCTTCGACCACTTGCACGAGCTGCACGACCAGTCGCAAGGCCTTGTTGACCGAGGCGTCGCCACGGAACACGCGGGCGACATCGGGATCGAGCGTGACCGTGAAGCCGCTGCCGCGGCTGAAGCGCTCGCCCCCTTCGCGCGGCGGGGCGCTGCGCGAAGGGCGTGCGGCGCGCTTGTAGGGATCGCCAAAGCCTTCATCGCTGCGGAACGACTTGCGGGGTGCGCGTGGGGCACGCTCTTCGTCGCGCGAGAACGCCTTGCGCGGCGCGCGGTCGTCATCCCGCGCGATGGGTTTGCGCGGCGCCCGCTCGTCGTCGCGGCCATAGGACTTGCGCGGCGGGGCCGCGCCCACCGCACCGCGTGCGCCGGTTGTTCTTGCCGGGGGACGCGATCCGGCGGGGCGAGCGCCCGCCGTTCGAGGGCCCGTCGGTCTAACCCCACGAGGCGCTGTTTTGGAAGCAAATTTTTTCATTGGACGTGGCGCAGGCGCCGTCAGGGAATGGCCGGCACTCTAGCCGGAAAAGAACAACGCCGCCCGCGGGCGGCGTTGTCGCGCAGATCAAGCCGGCAGAGCTCAGGCTTTCTTGTCGCGCAGCTCCCGCCGCAGGATCTTGCCCACGTTGGTCTTCGGCAAGTCGGTACGGAACTCGATGTACTTGGGCTTCTTGTAGCCGGTCAGGTGTTCCTTGCAGTAATCCATGATGTCGCGCTCGGTCACGGCCGGATCGCGCTTGACCACGAAGAGCTTGACCGCCTCGCCCGCGTACTCGTCGGGCACGCCCACCGCAGCGCACTCGAGCACGCCGGGGTGCCCAGCCACCACGCCCTCCACCTCGTTCGGGTACACGTTGAAGCCGGACACCAGGATCATGTCCTTCTTGCGATCGACGATCTTGGTAAAGCCGTCGGCGTCCATGATGCCAACGTCACCGGTGCGGAAGAAGCCGTCGGCGGTCATGACCTTGGCCGTCTCGTCCGGGCGGTTCCAGTAGCCGGCCATCACCTGCGGGCCGCGAATGGCGATCTCGCCGGTCGAGCCCACCGGCAGGTGCTTGCCATCGTCGTCGAGGATGGCGATCTCGGTCGAGGACACCGGCAAGCCGATGGTGCCCGTGAACTTCTCGGTGTCGCTGCGGTTGGCCGTGGCAACCGGCGAGGTCTCGGACAGGCCATAGCCTTCGGCGATCGGGCAGCGCGTAGCCTCCAGCCAGCGCTTGGCCACCGCCTCCTGCACCGCCATGCCGCCGCCGGCACTGAGGATGAGCCGCGAGAAGTCGAGCTTCCGGAACTCTTCGTTGTTGAGCAGCGCGTTGAACAGCGTATTCACCGCCGGGAACACGTGAAACTGGTGCTTGGCCAGTTCCTTGACGAAACCCGGGATGTCGCGCGGGTTGGGAATCAGCACGCAGTGGCCGCCAATGCGCATGCTCATCATCGCGCAGACGGTGAGCGCGAAGATGTGATAAAGCGGCAACGCGGTGATGGTGGTCGGGTGCTCGCCGGGTTTCAGCTTCTTCAGTGCCGGCTGGTACCAGGCCTCCGACTGCAACATGTTGGCGATGATGTTCCGGTGCGTCAGCGTGGCGCCCTTGCTCACGCCGGTGGTGCCGCCCGTGTACTGCAGGAAGGCCACGTCCTCGTGCCCGACCTGCACCGGCTTCAGGTTGAGCTTCAGGCCGTCGGCCAGCACGTTGTTGAACTTGTGCGCATTTTCGAGCCGGTACTCGGGGACCATCTTCTTCACGTTGCGCACGACGAAGTTGACGAGCAGGCCCTTGGCGAAGCCCAGCAGGTCGCCCATCGCAGCCACCACCACGAGCTTGCTCGGCACCTTGTCGATCACCTGCTGCAGCGTGGTCGCAAAGTTCTCGAGGATGAAAATGGCATCGGCGCCCGAGTCCTTCAGCTGGTGCTCCAGCTCGCGCGGCGTGTAAAGTGGGTTGACGTTGACCACGGTGCAGCCCGCGCGCAGCACCCCGGCCAGCACGACCGGGTATTGCAGAATGTTGGGCATCATGATCGCCACGCGCTTGCCCTTGCCCAGCCCCTTGCTCTGCAGCCACGCGCCAATCGCCGCCGAGTTCTCGTCGAGTTGCCGATAGGTGAGCGTCGCCCCCATGCAGGTGTAGGCGGGCAGGTTGGAATACTTCTTGAACGCCTCGTCGAGCAGCTGCACGAGCGAGCCGTACTGGTTGGGATCGATCTCGGCCGGTACGCCCGCGGGATAGTTCTTGAGCCAGAACCGGTCGATGCGCTCGGTGGCACCCATGCTTGTCTCCTTCCTCTGTTTCGTTTTTTTGCCGCCATTGACTCACGATCGAGGCGAGGCAGTGCTGGCGCGATCATAGTCCTCGGCCACCCAAAACGGCCGACGATGCGCTCTACTTGCGTGCCCTAGCGGTGCGGTTGCTGCGCCGTTTGCTGCGGTGAAACAAGCGTCCGCAGCCGAGCGTCGCGCTCGGTTTTTGGCAGCTCGGCCAGGGCCTGCACCGCGGCGTAGAAGCGCGGCAGGTCGTGTCCTTCGCGCACGAGCAGGGCCTCGAACGCCGGCACCAGATCGTTGTATGCGCCAACCGCCGCCAGATGGGCCGTGTTCAGCGGCTGGTTGAAGAAGCGGTCATAGCCGGCAAAGCCGCCCCAGCGCTCCGTCTTGGTGCGCTGGTGGGCCGTCCGCAGATCTTCGAACACCTGGCGCTTGCGGGCGCGCTTGTCATCGTCCGTGCCCGGTGCGGCAAAGGCAGCCCCCAGCTTGAGCCGATGCTCGCGCAGCAGTTGCAAGAAGTCGGCGCGGCGCAGCTCGTATTGCGCGTAGGCCTCGGCAAGCTTCGGATCGTTGCGCTGCGCGATCCAGCGGCGCACGCCCTCGCGCTCCACCGCCGTGGCAAAGCTCTCGTTAAAGGCGGTGTCATCCTGCACGTACAGCACCTGGTGCGCGAGCTCGTGGAAAATGAGCCGCGCGAGCTCCGCCTCCGGCCACTGGATGAAGGTGTTGAGCAGCGGATCGCCGCCCAGCCAGTTGGTCCAGCCGAGCGTCGAGTAGGCCGGCACCGGCGCCAGGTTGACGTCATAGCCCTGCGTGCGCAGGTCATCGGCCGTGCGCCGCGCGTCGGCCTGGTCGAAGTAACCGCGGTAACCCGCGCAGCCAAAGAGCGCGTAGCACCAGGTCTTCAGTTCCAGCGACAGCTCAGGCGTGGCAAACACGTTCCACACCACCGCCGGGCGCTTCAGGTCCGCATACGCGGTGTAGCTGCGGTTCTCCGGCAGCCCGAGCTCACGCGAGGCGAAGGCGCGCATCTCGCGCGCCAGTTGCAGCCGGTCCTTCAGGGCGGCCGGCGTGGTCTCGTCTTCTAGCCAGTCGTCGATCGGACGCGCCGCACGCATGAGCGCCAGGTGGCCGCCGACCGCCTGCCCGTAGTAGTCCACGGCAGAACAGCCGGACAGTGCGGGCAGCGTCAGGACGAGAGTGAGCGCGGCGGTGCGCGCGAGACGACGTCGGATCACTCGGAGATTGTGCCTTGCGAGGCAAGCGCGTCGCCGCGCAGTCGGGCGAGCACGGCGTCGCAGGCGGCCGCTTGCGCGGCAGGCACGGCACTGGTGTCGATCTGCAGCCAGCGCGCGCGCTCGTCATCCGCGGGCGGCTCACGCCAGCCGCGCTGCGCCTCAAGGACGGCGACGGTGGCGTCCGACGGATCACCGCCCTGCGCCGCGCGCAGGGCCACGCGCTGGCGCAACACATCAAGCGGCGCGCTGCACTCGACCACCAAGGCCGGTGCGCCAAGGGCGTCCGCCGTCGCCAGCAATTCGCGTCGCTCGGCCCGCCGCAGCGAGGCCGCGTCGACCACCACCGGCACACCGCCCGCCAGTGCGGCACGCGCGACCGTCTGCAGCCGCGCGTAGGTGCGCGAGCTCATCTCGGGCGTGTACAGCGCCGGCGCGGCACCCGTGGGCGTATGCCAGTCGAGTCCGGCCAGACGCTTGCGCTCGACGTCGGACCGCACGCGCACGCCGCCGAGCCGCTCGGCCAACTGTGCGGCAATCGTCGACTTGCCCGAGCCCGACAGGCCGGTCATTACCACGAGCGCCGGCTCGGCGCGACGCAAGCGCTCCGCGAGCGACAGGTACTGCGCGAAGCTGCCGTGCTCGCGCACCCGCCCCGCCACCGGCGTGCCCGGCTGCTGCGCGCGCAACTGCGCCACGTAGGCCCGCACCAGCGCCCGGTACACCGCAAAGTCGCGCAACAAGGGCAGGCCCTCGGCATCACCGCTGTCTTCCAGCCAGGCGCCAAGCAGGCGGGCCGCATGCGCCGGCAGGTCGTGGTCGAGGAGATCCATCCAAAGGAACGCGACGTCGCTCATGACGTCGATGAAGCGCAGCGCGGCGTTGAACTCCAGCGCATCGAAGGGCACGGCCACACCGTCGAGCAGCACGATGTTGCCCAGATGCAGGTCACCGTGGCACTCGCGCACACGGCCGCCCGCGTGGCGCGCGGCGATCAGCGGCGCATGCTGTTGCAGCTGCTGCTCGCACCACGCTGCCACGGCATCGAGGCGCGCCCGGTCGGCGGGCGCCAGGGTGTGCGCGCGCAGTGACTGGACGGTGCGCACGGTCCAGTCGCGCACGCAGGCGACCGTGCCGAATCCGGACGCCGGGTCGACCACGGCCGCATGCGCGTGCAGCCTTGACACGGCCTGCCCAAGCGGCGCCATCGCCGCCAGCGGCAGCGCACGGTGGGCGGCAAGTGCGTCGAGCAGCTGCGTCCCATCGAAGCGCCGCATGCGCAGCGCGACGTCGATCGCGCCGGGCGCCCAAAGTCCGGCCGCACCGCCGAGCGTGGGCGCATCGAGCCAGCCGCTGATCGGCACCACCGCCTGGTAAAGCTGCGGCGCAGTGCGCGCGTTCAGCCGCAGTTCGTCGTCGCAGGCACGGCGCCGCGCGGCCAACGTGGTGAAGTCGACAAAGTCGAAAGCAACCGGCTTCTTGAGCTTGTAGGCGTGTTCGCCGGCCAGCAGCACCGTGGAAAAGTGCGTCTCGCAAACGTCGACCTGTCTTGCGCCGGCCAGGCATCGTCGCAGCGCGTCGACGAGTTGCCGATGCTGATCGAGGGAGCTGACTTCCATGGATCGATCCTGCCACGAATGGCGATCCCGTTTTGGCGATCGCCGCCTGCGCGCGGGCGGCGCGATGAAAGAAGAATCACCGTCGGCCCGTCAGCTGACTGGCGGATGCCTAGCCTCGATGCCTCATCGGGGACGCATCAGTTGCAAGGGCGTTGCACGCAAACTGCGCGGATGTCGGCGCGAGACAGCATGCGCGAGAGCGGCGCAGCCAATCCCCGGCGGCATCGGCGAGCAACGCGAGCGCAAGGTGTCCGCGCGGGACGACGCGCAAACGCGCCGCGCCCCACCGACCCAAGTCGCTTGGACCGCTTGCCGAGCGGGATGGCGTGAGCATGGGGCGACCCCGTGAGCAGCCGAGCTAGGCAGCCGCTGGCGCCACCTCGACCAGACAGTCGTAGAACGTGGGCGCGCGGCCGATGTCGGTGAGCGCCTGGCTGGTCAGCTCGTTCGCGTTCTTCCCATCGGCGGCGAGCTTCTTCCACCAGATCGACAGCGCAACCACCACCCCCGGCCGGGCGCGGTCGGTCACGCGGGCGCGCAGGCGCAACTCGCCACGGTCGTTGAACACACGGACGCGGCCACCGTCGACAATGCCGCGCGCGTTGGCATCCAGCGGATGGATGTCGAGCGTCGGCTCGCCTTCGGTCGCGCGCAGGCTCTGCACGTTGACGAAAGTGCTGTTGAGAAAGTTGCGCGCCGGCGGCGAGATGATCGCCAGCGGATAGCGCCGCGCCAGGTCCGGCCGGCTCACCGGCCCCTCGTGCGGCGGCACGTATGCGGGCAGCGGATCCAGCCCCATGTCGGCCAGGGTCTGCGAGTAGAACTCGCAGCGGCCGCTGGGCGTGGGAAAGCCTCCGCTGGCAAACGGCGCGTAGTGCTCCGCGACGGCAACGCGTTGCCAGCCGTCGCGCTTGGCCACCTGCCAGTCGTAGTTGGACGTCACGCCCACACGCGCGAAGGCCTGCGCGGCGATCTCATCGTCGCTCTCGCGGAAGCACGGTTCGGTGAAACCCATCTTTGCCGCCAGGCGGCGGAAAATCTCCGTATTCGGCAGCGCCTCGCCGACCGGGTCGATCGCCGGGTTGTTGGCCATCATGTAAAGGTGGCCATAGGGCTTGACCACGTCGACGTGCTCGAGCTGCGTGGTGGCCGGCAGCACATAGTCGGCGTAGTCGGCGGTATCGGTCATGAAATGCTCGAGCACGACCGTGAAGAGATCCTCGCGCGCAAAGCCCTGCGCGACCTCGCGCGATTGCGGTGCCACCGCCACCGGGTTGCTGTTGTAGACGGTCAGCGCCTCGATCGGCGGATCCGCGTGCAGCAGGTCGCGCCCGATCGTGCTCATGTTGATCGTGCGCGGCCTGCGTCCGGCCAGCAGCTCGGGCCGCTGCAGGGCCGCGTTGTCGACGTTGAACATGCCGCTGGTGGACAGCAGCAGCCCGCCGGCCGGATCGCGCCAATGGCCCGCCAGCGCCGGCAGGCAGGCCACGGCGCGCACCGCATTGCCGCCGCCAGCTGCGCGCTGCATGCCGTAGTTCAGGCGAATCGCGGCGGGGCGGATGTGCCAGTAGTCATGCGCGAGTTGCTCCACCTCGCGCGCGCTGATGCCGCACAGCTGCGCCACGCGCCGCGGGTCGAACTCGCGCGCACGCTGCGCCAGCGGCTCGAAGCCGATGGTGTGGCGCTCGATGTAGTCGCGGTCGAGCCAGCCCTCGCGCACCAGCACATGCATCAGGCCCAGCGCCAGCGCGCCGTCGGTGCCGGGCAGCAGTGCGATGTGCTGGTGGCACTTCTCGGCCGTCAGCGAGCGGTACGGGTCGATGGCGATGAGCTTCGCACCCTTGCGCTTGGCCTCCTGCGCCCGGCTCCAAAGGTGCAGGTTGCTGGCGATCGCGTTGCAACCCCAGAAGACGATGAGCTTGCTCTCGGCAAAGCGCTCGACATCGGTGCCGGCGCGCGTGCCGAGGGTGTAGTTCAGCGCCTCGGCGCCCGCCGTGGCGCAGATGGTGCGGTCGAGGAAGCTCGCGCCCAGCTTGTGAAAGAAGCGCGCGGCCATCGACTCGCCCTGCACCAGACCCATCGTGCCGGCGTAGCTGTACGGCACGATGCGCTGCGGATCGACGGCGGCGATGGCCTGCAGCCGCTGCGCGATATCGGTGAGCGCGGCATCCCAGCTCACCGGCTCGAACCTGCCCTCGCCCTTTCGGCCGACCCGCTTGAGCGGGCGCAGCACACGCTCCGGGTGGTAGGTCCGCTCCAGGTAGCGGCTGACCTTGGTGCACAGCACCCCTTGCGTGGGCGCGTGGGCGGCGCTGCCCGCCACCTTGATCGCCACGCGCTTGCCGGCGCGCTGCTCCACGGTCACCTCCATCGCGCAGGTGTCGGGGCAGTCGTGCGGGCAAGCGGCCTTGACCGTGGATCGCGTGAACTCGGCCGCCGGTGCCTTGGATGTCGTCATGACTTCGGCGCCTTGCGCCGACCCCTGAACGTGCGTGTGCGTGGATGCCTGCGCCACGCGACCGATGCTAGCAGCGGCGAGCGCGGCAGCGCCCGTTGCGCGCCTCTTGCTCCGGCACGAGCGCTGCGCAGCGTCGCATGCGGTCTGCCTCGACCAACCATCAGAACAACCCGTCCAAGTTCAGCGTTGCTCGTAGCTGCATCTTGTTCGCGGTTGCTTGCGTTTCGTCAAGGTCGCAGCGAACTCACATCTTGACGTGGAGGGGGGGCGCGAGGAAGCTCGTCGAGCCGTGCTACGGCATCGGAATATCCAACGTGCGTCAATGTGAAGCGAGGTGCCAGGGCGACCAAGTTCTCAATCTTCCTAAGTGTTCTGCTCACAACAGCGGCCGGATTCGTTGTCTCTCCGGCATCGGCTCAGGGCCAACTCTGTGTCCAGTGTGGTCAAAGCACTTGCTACTTCGCGAACAAAGTAGGGTTCGAGAGTTGTCAAGTAAACCCTGAGGGGGGAACGACGTGCACCGGAAATTGCGGCACGAGCAACATTCCTGGCGGCCCTCAACCCCCTTGGTGGGTACCCCCGGCTTTGCCCCCGGGTTGGGGTGCCGGCGATGTACAGCCGTGGCCAGGCCTCATCATTCCCGACTCCTTCGTTGGAGCCTCCTACGGTGTAGGGGCCGCGTCGAGTGCGGCTGAGGGGATTAGGGCCTCGCCGCAGCCGGTGGGGACCGTGTCCTACTCCACGGCAGGGCGTGCTCGGGCAATCAAGATGTCAAAGGCCGATCTACAGACGTCAACCGTTGCGTTCTGGAAGAAGTCGCCACTGGAGTCAAATCGCCAGATCGCCCGCCAGCTCGACTATGATTTGCTCAGCACGCTTGCTTTGGCGGCGGTCCGGGCGGCGGCGAACAGGCCGGGCAAAGCGATGGCCGACGCGGGTGCCGTCGGCTTCAGGCTCCCCGCTGATGGGGCTGCCTTTCAGGCCTGGCAAGCCGTCGAGCAGGAAGGCACCCCTGCGGCGCTGCGCTCACCCAACTTTGGAGGGTATGCCGAGTACCGCTTGGTCAGGCTACCCGGCCGGCGGGCTGAACTGCACATCAACTCTTGGAAGGTGATGTCCGGCAGCGAACAGCCAGTCGAGGGCCGGTCGACCACGCTCACCTTCAGACACTCCCAAGGGCGTTGGCAGCTTGACCAAACCGAGACGCACTATGAAATGCCGGCACAGACGTACGGTCGCTATCCATGAAATCAGTGCTGAAGGCTGCGGCCGCACTCGCTACGGCCCACCTTGCCCTGCTTTCGCCGGCTGCGGCGCAGGGTGTCGTCAGCGAGTCCGGCACTCGTCTTGAGGCCATCAACTGCACGTCGCCGGACACCGCGAAGTGGGACGAGCACTTCTGGGCTGGTTTTCCGATCGATAGCCACGAGGCCGCGTTCCAGATGGCTCAAGGGGACGTTGTGCGATCGATCGCGCTGGCGCGGCTGAAAAAGATTCAGTCTGCCGGAGGCAAGGAGCGGCGCGATGTGGGCGCATTCAGCTTTGGACTCCCCGCAACTGCCGCGGAGTTCGAGCAGTGGACCGCGCGACGCGATGGCCTGTCGTTCTTCAACATATTCAATGCGAAGACGCAGGCTGGTTTCGCCGAGTATCACTTGTCTGCTCCCGATCCATCGACGCGCCAGTTGCAACTCAACGTCTGGCGCACGGGGGTACCCGACGAGGAGCCACAGGACGGCTCCGGGATCATCATGCGCTTTGCGAAGTCAGAGGTGGGTAACGCGTGGCGGTTACAAGCAGTTCACGTCTCGCGCGCTGTCCCCACGCAGGCCTACGGTTTGTTCGCCGGAATTCCATTCGAAGAATTGGTCGCGCGCAGAGCAAAGGCATCACGCGACAACGGTGCGAAGTGATCTCCGCTTGAGCCAGGAGTCGGCGCGGCAGACTCCCGATGATCGCCGCCGAGGTGACCTGACAGCGAGGTTTCGCGCGGCGGTGACCGGCATGGCCGCCGTCACGAGAGCTGACCACTCTTGCCTGAGCCGCGACCGGTCGGCCCACGCACTGATCGTCAGCGCGGAAACGGCCCGGCCGAACACAGCCGCTCAAACAACGCCTCGCAGGCCGCCACCTGCGCGTAGCTCACATACTCGTTGGGCTTGTGGGCCTGCTCGATCGAGCCCGGGCCCATCACCACCGTGGGGATGCCCGCCTTGGAGAACATGCTCGCCTCGGTGGCAAAGCTCACGGCGCCAGCGCCCAGGTGCGCGGTGCGCGCCAGTTGCTGCGCCCACTGAACGATCGGCGCATCGGCGGCGATGCCGAAGGCCGGCAAGTCCATGCCGATCTCGAACTGGATGTCGGCGTCCGGCGCGACGGCGCGCATCTGCGGCAGCAGTTCGTTGCGCGCGTAGTTGATGATGGTCTGCGCCAGCGCGTCGTGCGGCGTGGCGGGGATGTTGCGCATCTCGAACTCGAAGCTGCAGTCCTTGGGCACCACGTTGACGGCGATGCCGCCGCGGATCACGCCCGTTTGCAGCGTGGAGTACGGCACCTCGAAACGCGCGTCCTTGGGCTCCTCGCGGGCCATGCGGTCGGCCAGCCGCCGGATGTGCGCGACGAGCAGCGCGGCGTACTCGATCGCATTGACGCCGGTTGGCGTGAGCGACGAATGCGCCTCACGCCCGCGCAGCCGGCAGCAGTAGTCGCGCTTGCCCTTGTGCGCCACGATGGCGCGCATGTCCGTGGGCTCGCCGATGATGCAACCGGCCGGTTTCACGCCCTGGTCCTGCAGGTCCGCAACCAGCCCGCGGATGCCGAGGAAGGTGGTCTCCTCGTCATAGGTGAGCGCCAGATGGATCGGCAGCCGCGCCTGCGCTTGCAGAAAGCGTGGCGCCCAGGCCAGCGCGATCGCGATGAAACCTTTCATGTCGGCGCTGCCGCGGCCATGGATGCGCCCGGCGCCCGACGCAAACGAGTGGCTGGCCACGAACGGATCGCTGTCCCACTCTTGCCCGTCCACCGGCACCGTGTCCGTATGGCCGCTCAAGATCAGGCCGTCGTTCCTCACGGCCGCCGGATCGTCGGCCAGCGTGCAGAACAGATTGGCCTTCTTCTCGCGCCGGTCGTACACCAGCCGCGGCTTCACGCCGAGCCCGGCCAGATGGTCGCGCGCAAATTCGATCAGCCCGAGGTTCGAGTCGCGGCTGACTGTTGGAAACCCGATCAGCCGGTCGATCATCTGCAGCGCCGCGGCAGCAGGGGCGCCGGTCGGGGCAGCGCTGACAGCAGGATCGACGGGCGTGTTCATGGGTGCTCCGTTGCCACGACGCGGGTCGTGCCGTCGGGGAAAATGGCAGTCCAGTCTACCCGCGGCCACCGCTACGATTGCCTCGCTGTCGGCTTGAACAGCGTGCTCGCCATCCGGTCAATCCATCATGCATCTCGTCGAACCCATCACCTGCTTCGCCAGTGAACTGCAGGCCGTGCGCCGCGACCTGCACGCGCACCCCGAACTGCGCTACGAAGAAACGCGCACGAGCGATGTCGTCGCGGCGCGGCTTGCCGGCTGGGGCATCGAGGTGCATCGGGGCCTGGGCGGCACCGGCGTCGTCGGCGTACTGAACGCTGGCACGGGCACGCGCACGCTCGGCCTGCGCGCCGACATGGACGCCCTGCCGATCGAGGAATCCAACAGCTTCGCGCACCGGTCGCGGCACCCCGGCAAGATGCACGCGTGCGGGCACGATGGGCACACCGCCATGCTGCTGGGCGCCGCGCGTCACCTGGCTGCCTCGCGCAACTTCAACGGTACGGTGCACTTCATCTTCCAGCCCGCGGAGGAGGGCGGCGCCGGTGCCCAGAAGATGATCGACGACGGCCTGTTCGAGCGTTTTTCCTGCGACGCCGTGTTCGGCATGCACAACTGGCCCGGGCTGCGGGTGGGCCAGTTCGCGTTCAACCCGGGCGCGCTGATGGCCAGCGGCAACCTGTTCGAGATCCGCATCAAGGGCAAGGGCGCGCACGCGGCGCTACCGCACCTGGGCATCGATCCGGTCATGGTGGCAGTGCAGGTCGCGCAGGCGCTGCAGACCATCATCACGCGCGCGAAGAAGCCGATCGATGCGGCAGTGCTGTCGCTCACGGTGCTGCGCGCCGGGGATACGCACAATGTCGTGCCCAATGAGGCGTTCATGAGCGGCACCGTGCGCACGTTCGACGATCGCGTGACCGATCTCATCGAGGAGCGCATGCGCCGCATCGCGACCATGACGGCTGAGGCCCATGGCGCCAGCGCCGAGGTCAACTTCCAGCGCTACTACCCGGCCACCATCAATCACCCGGCCGAGACTGGGTTCGCGGCCGATGTTGCCGCCGAAATGGTGGGCGAGGCCAACGTGCTGCGCGAGTTCGAGCCGCAGATGACGTCCGAGGACTTCAGCTTCATGTTGAAGGCGCGGCCCGGCGCGTACTTCTTCATTGGCAACGGCGACGGCGCGCACCGCGAGTTCGGCCACGGCATCGGCCCCTGCACACTGCACAACCCGAGCTACGACTTCAATGACGAATTGCTGCCCATTGGCGCGAGTTTTTGGGTCAGGCTGACCGAGAAGTTCCTCGCCTGAGCAGCCACGCCGCCCCGGCGGTGAAGGCTGCCACGGCCAGCAGGATCAGCGCCATGCGCAGCCACGGCTGCTGCATCGACAATCGCGTCGCCGTCAGCGTGGCGAGCGTGCGCAGCCATTCGAGCGCGCCCATCAACAGCATCAGCTGCACGACCACCCGCGCGGCGCGCGACGGGATCAACAACAGCAGCGGCGCCAGCGCAGTGACTGTCGCCTGGATGAGCACGTCCATGCGATAGAAGTGCGCGGCGAGAAACCACAGGGCGAGCGTGGCGGCGCTGCCGGCGCGCAGTGATGTGCGCGAATTCATGCGTCGCAGTCTCCCCAGCGCGGCCCGCGCGCGCTTGACGCGCGTCAGATCGCACGCCGCGCTACCTCTTCCGGAGCAGGCCCGTGAGCCGGCTGGCCTCTACGGCTGGCTCGCTTTCTTCTCATCGGTGGGCTGCCCCCCGCTGCCAACAGGACGCCGCTCTGACCAACGTGCAGCCTCGGTTGCAGGGCATCCACGCTTCGTCACGCAGATTTCACACGAACCCGTGAAGCTTGGCCCAACATCGGCAAGCGGTTCCGCCTACCGTGACTGGCAGGCGCATCCGAGGCGACCGTTTCACCTGCGCGACATCCGGGTCAGCGGCGCCTCGATCATCCAGACAAGATGATGCGGGCGAGGCATCTCTCGCGGCGTCTTCGCGGATGGTCTGACAAACAGCGCTGCGCCAAGCGCGGCCGTAGAATCCGAGCGTCATGGGCGGGCCGCATGGGCAGCCCGTCCCCTTCGCCTCCATGCTCCTCGCCGCCGTCGACCTTGGCTCCAATAGCTTCCGGCTAGAAATCGGGCGTGTCGAGGGCAGCCATATCGAGCGACACGGCTATTGGAAGGAGACCGTGCGTCTGGCCGCCGGGCTGGACGAGCACGGCCGGCTCACAAAGAAGGCCATCGAGACCGCCCGCGAGACCCTGGCGCGCATGAACGAGCGCCTGCGCGGCTTCGGCGGCGAGCAGGTTCGCGCGGTGGGCACGCAGACGCTGCGGGTGGCGCTGAACGTCAACGAGTTTCTGCTGGAGGCGCAGCACGCGCTGGGCTATCCGATCGAGGTCATCTCCGGGCGGGAGGAAGCGCGGCTGGTATTCGAAGGCTGCATGCACACGCTGCCGCCTTCGAACGAGCGCCGGCTGGTGGTGGACATCGGTGGCGCGTCCACCGAGCTCATCGTCGGTCGCGGCTTTGCGGCCGACAGCGCGGAGAGCTTCAAGGTCGGCTGCGTCAGCACCACGCTGCGGTTCTTTCGTGACGGCAGCATCGACCGCAACAGCTTCAAGCGCGCGCAGGTGGCCGTCAGCGCGGAGATCGAAGAGGCCGTGGAAGCGTTCTCGCGCGCGCACTGGGACGAGGCCTACGGCTCCAGCGGCACGGTCGGTGCGGTGGCCGACATCCTGCGCGCGGAAGGCTGGAGCGACGGCACCATCACCTCAGAGGGCCTGCTCAAGCTCAAGCAGGCCATCATCGCCAGCGGCGAGATCAAGCGCCTGCGCTTTGCCGGCATGAAGCCGGACCGGCAGGAGGTGCTCGCCGGCGGCACGGCGGTGCTGTGCGCGATCTTCGACACCCTGGGCATCACCGCCATGCGTCCGGCGCGCGGCGCGCTGCGCGTCGGCGTGCTGTACGACCTGTTGGGCCGGCGCGAACAGCGCGACATTCGCGACGCGACGGTGGAGCGTCTGCAGGTCCGGTTCGGGGTGGACAAGGCGCAGGCCGCGCGCGTGGCCAAGATCAGCCTGCACGCCGCGCAGTCTCTGGAGCCGGCGATGCCAGAAACGGTGATGAAGCGGCTGGCCTGGGCGGCGGCATTGCACGAGCTGGGCTTTGCGATCTCGCACAACGACTATCACAAGCACGGCGCGTATCTGGTGCAGCACGGCGATCTGGCCGGCTTTTCGACCTCGGACCAGGAGCGCATCGCCACGCTGATCCTGGGCCAACGCGGCAACCTGAAGAAGGTCGCCGCCGCGCTCGACGACAGCGACCGGCGCGTGAAGCTGCTGGCGTTGCGCCTGGCGGTGATCTTTTGCCACGCCCGACGCGCGGTCACCCTGCCGCAATGGTGGCTGAAGACCACGCGCAGCGGCTTCGAGCTCGCGATCGACAGCGACTGGCTCACGGGCCATCCGCTGACCGAGCACCTGCTGTCCGAAGAGTCGGCGCAGTGGGAGCGCGTGGGCATCAAGCTGACGATCGAACGCTCGTGAGGGCCGCGATTCGCTACGCGAATCTCGCCTGCATCACTTGCGAATGATGAGTCGAACGGCGCTGGCGCAGCCAGACCTCGTTCGATCGGATCGCCGCTCTCGAGTTGCTACGCGGCCACAAGAACGATCCTTGACGGAGCGCGTCTTGAATGCGCTCCGTAGGTCACAGCAGATCGGGCGACAGCACCACGCGCACGACGACCTCGTCGCCGCCATGGCGCTCGCGCGACTGCAGCCACCAGATGGCGCCTTTTTTGAACGACAGGTCGCGCGCCTCGCCGCCGAGCAGTTGGCTGACCACCTCGCCCAGGGTCGGCTGGTGGCCGACGATCACGATCGGGTGCTTGCTCTCGGGCCAGCCGGCTGCTCTGAGCACATCGTCGGCGCGTGCGTCTGGCGCGATCTCGTCGACCGTCCTGAACTTGCGGTGCGACAGCTCGGCCAGCGCCTGCGCCGTCTGCTGCGCGCGCGTGGCCGGGCTCACCAGCACACGCGCGGAGTCCGGCAGATGATGGTGCAGCCACTCGGCCATGCGACGCGCCTGCTTCTCGCCCTTGGCCGTGAGCTTGCGACCGAGATCCGGCTCGCCGGCTTCGGCTTCGGCATGGCGCCAAAGAATGAGGTCCATCAGCCCTCTCCGGCGTCGGCGGCCAGCTTGAGCAGCAGCTCGCGCTGCGCGGAGACCCGTTTGGTTGCGGCACGCGGCCGGCTCAGGCGGTACTCGCCGCCGGGCGCCAGTGTCCAGGCGTCCACATTGTCCTCGAGATAGGCGCGCAGGCCTTCGTCGATCACGCGTCGCTTGAGCTTGGCATCGAGCACCGGCCAGGCCACCTCGATGCGGCGGAACAAGTTGCGACCCATCCAGTCCGCGCTCGACAGGTACACGTCGTCGGCGCCGCCATTGCGGAAGTAGTAGATGCGATGGTGCTCGAGCAGGCGCCCGACGATCGAGCGCACGCTGATGTTCTCCGACAGCCCCTTCACGCCAGGTCGCAGGCTGCAGGCGCCGCGGATGATCAGGTCGATCTTCACGCCCGCCTGCGAGGCGACGTACAGCGCGTTGATGGTGGCCTCGTCGACCAGCGCATTCATCTTGGCAATGATCCGCCCAGGCTTGCCGGCGGCGGCGAGCTTCGCCTCGTTGGCGATCGCCGCCAGCACGCGCTTGTGCAGCGTGAACGGCGCGAGCCACAGGTGGGTGAGCTTCTCCACCTTGGTGAGGCTGGTCAGGTGCATGAACACGCGCTCGACGTCCGCGCACAGTTGGCGGTCCGCGGTCAGCATGCCGAAGTCGGTGTACAGCTTGGTGGTCGACGGGTGATAGTTGCCGGTGCCCAGGTGCGCGTAGTGCACGAGGCGCGCGGGCAGGGTGCCGCGGCGCTTGCCGCGCGCCGGCTCGTCTTCCTCGCGCCGCAGGACGAGCAGCAGCTTGGCGTGGGTCTTCAGCCCCACCACGCCGTAGACCACCTGCGCGCCAACCTGCTCCAGCCGCTCGGCCAGGTCGATGTTGGCCTCCTCGTCGAAGCGCGCTTTCAGCTCCACCACGACGGTGACTTCCTTGCCGCGGCGCGCGGCGTCGATCAAGAGATCGACCAGCACCGATGCGGTGCCGGTGCGATACAGGGTCATGCGGATCGCCACCACCTTCGGATCGTGCGCGGCCTGCCGCAGGAACTCGATCACCGGCTCGAAGCTCTGGAACGGGTGATGCAGCAGGATGTCGCCCTGCTTCATCGCCTCGAACATCGAACTGCCGTCGCCGCTGGCCGCGCGCAATTTGCCCGGCCAGGCCGGCACGAACGGCCGGAAGCGGAATTGCGGCTGCGTAATGTGGTCGACCAGCTGATTCAGGCGCACCAGGTTCACCGGCCCGTCGACGCGATAGACGCACTCGTTGGGCAACTGGAACTGCTCGCGCAGCAGCGCCTCAAGGTGCGGCGGGCAGGTGCGCAGAACCTCCAGCCGCACCGCGTTGCCGAAGTGACGCTGCGTGAGCTCCATGCGCATGGCCTGGCGCAGATTGCTGACCTCGCGCTCGTCCACCGACAGGTCCGAGTCGCGCGTGACCCGAAACTGCGAGAAGCCCGCCACGCCGCGGCCCGGGAAGATTTCCTGCAGGTGCGAGCGGATCACCGACGACAGCATCACGAAGGCGTGCTTGCCCTCCGACAGGCGCGGCGGCAGCGGGATCACCCGCGGCAGCACGCGCGGCACCTTGACAATGGCGATGGTGGGGGCGCGGCCAAAGGCGTCCTTGCCCTCGAGCTGGCAGATGAAGTTCAGTGCCTTGTTCATCACCAGCGGGAACGGGTGCGACGGATCGAGTCCGATCGGCGACAGCAGCGGCCGCACCTCGCGCTCGAAGTACTCGTGCACCCACTTCTTTTGCGCCGGTGTACGCGTTGCGTGGGTCATCACCACGATGTTCTGGCGGCTCAGCGCCGGCATCACAACGTCGTTGAACAGCGCGTACTGGCTGTCGACCAGCCGATGCGCGCGTTCCGAGATGAGCGCGAACTCGTTCCAGCGCGCGGCACCGGGCTGGAAGCCGGCGTCCTCCCGCATCTCGTCGATCAGGTCGGACAGACGCACCTCGAAGAACTCATCGAGGTTGGACGAGACGATGCACAGGAAACGCAGCCGCTCAGCCAGCGGGATGGTGGCGCGCGCGGCCATCGCCAGCACGCGTTCATTGAACGCAAGCAGCGACAGTTCTCGGTTCAGGAGTCGTTCGGGCGCCGGGCCGGCCGCAGCGGCAGTGATGATGATCGGGTCCTTGTTCTTGGCTTTTGCCGCGCCCGCAGCCTTGTGGTGCCGCCTCTTGGCGGGCTCACTGCTGTGCTTGCGGGCCTTGCGCTTGACCATAGTGAGCGGACGTGACGGTTCGATGACGACTGCGCCCGTAGAATCGGTTGTTGCCAACGCTGCGGACGATGGGCCTTGCGACGGTGGGCCGTGCAACGGGTCGGGCGATTCTAGGCGGCACACACCGGCAGGCGGCACACACCGGCAGGCGGCACACGCCGCGCACCCTTGCCCTCCGATCATGGACTCGTTCCTGCCCCCGCCAGTCGCATCTGCCGCCAGCGCCCCGCTGGTGGAGTTCGACCATGTGAGCCGCCAGTTCGGCAGCTTTCGACTGGCGCTGGCGGACGTGAGCTTCCGTGTCGGGCGCGGGGAACTCGTGCTGCTGACCGGCCCGAGCGGCGCTGGCAAGTCCACGGTGCTGCAGCTCATCGCAGCACTCGACGCGCCGACCAGCGGCGTGGTGCGCGTGGCCGGCCAGGATGTGAGCCGGCTGCGCAAGGCGGCCGTGCCGCTGTTGCGTCGCTCGATGGGCATCGTGCTGCAGGACCCGATGCTGCTCGACGATCGCGATGTGCTCGCCAACGTCATGCTGCCGGCGTTGGTCACGGGCGTGCCGGTCGCCGAAGCGCGCACGCGTGCACAGGCGGCGCTCGAACGCGCTGGGCTGGCGGAGGCTACGCTGCGGCATGCGCGCCCGCGCGCGCTGTCAGGCGGCGAGCAGCAGCGCGCGGCCCTGGCGCGCGCGATCGTCAACCGGCCGGCGCTGGTGCTGGCCGATGAGCCGGTGGCGCATCTGGACGCCGCGGCCGCCGCAGGCATCTTCGCGACGCTGGCGCAGTTTTCGGCGGCTGGCGTGACGGTCCTCGTGGCAACCCATGCGGTGCCAGCGGCCTTCAACTTGACACCGCGTGTGTTGGCGTTGGCGGCGGGCCGGCTGCAAACCGCGTCTGCGTTGCCGGAGAGGGCGTGAGCGCGCTGCGCGGGCATGCGCTGCAGCGGGCCGCGCGTGCTGCCGCGCGGCAGCCGGGCGTGCTGCTGCTGGCGCTGCTGCTTGCCACGCTGGCGTGCTGCGTGCTGCTCGCGGCACTGCTCAGCGCGCCGACCGCGCACGCCACATGGCACAAGCTGCAGGCCATGCGCAGTGCCGAGGCCACTGTCTTCCTGATGCCTGGCAGCAGCGCTGGCGAGATCAAGACCGCGCTGGAGCGCGCCCAGGCGCAAGCCTTCGTGCAATCAGTGCGGCATGTCACGCGCGAGGCCGCGCTGGCCGAGCTCGCCGGCCGCAGCAGCGGCGGCGCCGGTGCACTGCCCGAGCTCAAGAGCAATCCGTTGCCCGATGCGCTGGCCATCCGCTTTGCCGCCTCGGCCACCCCTGCGCAGGTGGACGCTGCCGTGGCCGCGCTAGGGGCGCTGCCAAAGGTGGACCAGGTGCACTTCGACGGTAGCTGGCATCAGCGCCTGTCTGCGCTTCTCGGGGCTGCGATCCTGATCGGCGCCACGCTGGCGCTTGCCGCCATGCTCGCGATCGGCCTTGCGCTGGTGGCGGCAGTGCGCCTGCTCACGGTGGGCGACCGCGCCGAGGTCGAGGTCATGCGGCTGGTCGGCGCCACGGATGCAGTCATCGTCCGGCCCTATGCCTACACCGGCGCTGGCTTGCTGCTGCTGGCGGCGCTGGCGGCCGCCGGGATCCTCGCCTTGGGCTGGCGCTTGATGCAACCGGTGGTCGCCGGGCTGCCGGGGATCGAGTTCGTGTGGAGCGTCGCCGCGCCGCCGGCGGCCGTTGTCGGTGGCTTCACCGTAGCAGCGGCGGCTGCGGGGTGGGTGCTCGGCATGCTTGCCGGGCAGTCTGCGCTGTCCAAGGGGGCCGCAATCTGAAGGCGAGCGTGCGCTTACAGTCGGATATCGCCATTACCAGCAGGGACACACCACTTGATCCCGAGTTATTTACTCGGGATTGAACTCCTGGAAATCAGGTGGGTCTATGTGCTAGCACTCGACCAAGTCGACTGCTAACATGGAATGCAAGGAGGCCGTTCCGACCATGGCACGACAGAACAACGCCCTGATCCCGTTCAGCTCGGCTGGCAGCCTGGCACTGGCGCCTGCCGTCGGGAACATCGACGCCTACATCACCGCGGTGAACCGCATTCCGCTGCTCACGGCAGAGGAAGAGGATCGCTACGCGCGTGAGTTCCGCCAGGACAACGACCTGGACGCCGCCCGCTATCTGGTGCTGTCGCACCTGCGCCTGGTGGTTGCCGTCGCGCGCAACTACCTGGGCTATGGCCTGCCGCACGCCGACCTCATCCAGGAAGGCAACATCGGCCTGATGAAGGCGGTCAAGCGCTTCGACCCGGACCGCGGTGTTCGCCTGGTGTCCTTTGCCCTGCACTGGATCAAGGCCGAGATCCACGAGTACATCCTGCGCAACTGGCGTCTGGTCAAGGTGGCCACGACCAAGGCACAGCGCAAGCTCTTCTTCAACCTGCGCAGCATGAAGCAGGCACCCGGCACGATGAGCGCCGGCGAGGTCGAGGGGATGGCGCGCGAGCTCAATGTGAAACCGGAAGAAGTGCGCGAGATGGAAACGCGCCTGACCGGTGGCGACATCGCGCTCGAAGGCCGCAATGACGACGGCGAGGAGGAGTTCGCGCCGATCGCCTACCTGGCCGACGCGCACGACGAGCCCACGCAGGTGCTCGAGCGCAAGGAATACGACCGGCTCCAGACCGAGGGCATTGCCAAGGCACTCGAGTCGCTCGATGCACGCAGCCGCCGCATCGTCGAGGCGCGCTGGCTGGCCGAGGACGCCGACGGCAACGTCGGCACCGCCACCCTGCACGATTTGGCGACGGAGTTCGGGGTCTCCGCGGAACGAATCCGCCAGATCGAGGCCAAAGCCCTTCAGAAGATGCGCGGCTCGCTTGTCGCGGCCTAGTTCTTCCGGGCCTTCGCAAGCTGGCTTTGTCCTTCTGGTTGGTTGGTTGCAAGTCCCCGCCTCTCCTCCTCCCCCTCTTAGAGGCGGTCATTCAAGGCCCCGCGCTGCGCGGGGCCTTTTTTTCTGCTGGCCCTTGACTCAGCTGGGCGCATGTTTCCGCGGACCGTTGCCCCATGCGCGTGCGAGGTGGCAAACGTGCCGGCGTGCGCCAGTGCGACGGGCGTCATCAAGCTTCATCGGCCCGCCACACCATTGCTCGCTGCCGCCGCGGCGCAAGCGCTCGCGCGTACGGGCGAACTATCTGCCGGTTGCGTGACGAGCGAACGACGGTGGCGCGACCGGCCAACCTACGCGCAGCTCGCAAGGCCGTCGCCAAGGCCGCTCGCACCGCCCCTGTGCGGCGACTTCGAGTGGTACGTCAGACTTTCGCCACTTAAGGCTGACCAGGTCAAGGCGTCCCACTCCAGCACCTTCAAACAAGCTGCAAGACCCTGGGTTGCCAGCCGGGCGACCTGCTCGAACATGTCCCGACCGATTCAGCAGTCTCGCGCAAAGCTCCGGCCTGTCATCCCGACCTGAGCTCAGACGCGCCGCTCCAATGACGTGCGCGGGCGCGACAATCGAAGCCACAATGGCCACGCCAGCCGAGGCGCGAAGTCCCGCACCGATCGCCGCGCAAGCTGATTGAGCCAGTCCCGCGCCCGCCCGCGCGACGCCCACTCGATCACCTGCACCCGCGCCACACCCAGTCCTTCCACGACGGCGCGACCACCGCCATGCAGCGCCACCTCGCCGCCGCTGCCCGTAAAGATGTCCTGTGCGCAGCCCTCCTCGGTCAGCCAGACGTGGCCATAGAGCACGCGCACGCGCGTGCCCGGCCGCCCCCGCAGGACCAGCAGCTGGTCGTAGCCTAGATCCACGGTCCGCACCGTGGTCGAACCCCAATGACGGAACATCGCGCTCTCCCTGTCCGGTCGCCGCGTTCAGCGCGGCGTCTGGATGCCATTGAACGCCCGCTCCCGCCACACGACAAGCGAAAAGGCCGCAATTGATGCATGTGCCAAGCGCATGTAGCGTCCGGGAATGCCACCCCGTTCTCCCGCTCGCACCGTGCCCCGCCAGCGCCGCCGGCCGATCCAGCTAGCGGCGCTGCGCGGCTTCGAGTGCGCTGCGCGCCACCTGTCCTTCACGCTGGCCGCGCGCGAGCTCAATCTGACGCAGTCCTCGATCAGCCGCCAGGTCGCTTCGCTCGAAGACGACGTAGGCCAGGCGCTGTTCGTGCGCCATACGCGGGCGCTGGAGCTCACCGCGGCCGGCGCACGGCTGTTCCACAGCGTGCAGCAGGCGCTGGCTGCGATCGATCGCACCGTCGATGAACTGCGCGGCAGCGGCCCGGCGCGACGCGTCACCATCGCCACCTATGCATCGTTCGCATCGCTCTGGCTGGTGCCGCGCCTGCCGCACTTCCAGGCCACGCACCCGGGCGTGGACATCCGCATCGACGCTTCCGATCGCCTCGTCAACCTTGAGGCCGAGGCGGTGGACATCGCCCTGCGCTGGTTGCGTCCGGGCGCGCCCGTGCCCAGCCACGCGGTCCTGCTCGGCGAGGAAGAAGCGACCCCCGCGCTGTCGCCGCGCCTGCTGACCAGCCTGACGGCCCCACTGACCCGGCTCGAGGACCTGAACACGCTGCCGCTGCTGGCGATGGACGAGACCGTACATAGCGCGCCCTACAGCGGCTGGGGTCGCTGGTGCGAATGGGCCGGCATCGCGCCGATCGAAGGCGTGGCCCGCCTGTACTTCACCTATGTCGACCAGTCGGTCCAGGCGGCCGTGCGTGGCCAGGGCGTGGCGCTGGTGCGCACGCCCTTCCTCGACGACCTCATCGCCTCTGGCGATCTGCTCGCGCCGTTCCCGCAGCTGCGGATGAAGACCGGCTACCGCTATGTCCTCATCGAGAACCTGGAGCGCCGCCAGCTGCCGCACGTGGCCGCGTTCCGCGACTGGGTTATCGCGCAGTTTGCGGCAGGGCCACGACGGATGACGTAGGTTCGCTTTGCGTGTACGCAATCGGCCAGCGCCGATCGCACGTGCACGCAAAGCGCTAAAGCTGGTTCGACTTCGCTGGCGAAGCCAGACGAAGTCGACCGGGTCTCGCTTGCCGCGTTGCGCACGCTCGACAGAGCGCCACGCCCGCGCCGTCGTCCGAGCGAAGCAACGCGACCATACCGCGAAGCGGCTTGGCGGCACGGCTCGTGCTGGCGCAGCCAGCGTGAAGCTTGCGCCAGCGAGCGGCCGGAGCCAGACCGAGGACTCGTTTCGGAGTCGACTGGCTCCGCCAGCGATTCCGAACAAACCAATCGCGAGCGCTACAACACTTCCGACTCGGTGATCACAAGATCCAGCCGCACATCGTGCGGCTGCGGGCCAACGGAGCGCAGGCGGCCGCAGTCGAAGGCGACGCCCACCGTCACGGGGCGCACCTTGAGCGCCGCCAGCGTGCGGTCGTAGTAGCCGCCGCCATAGCCCAGGCGATAGCGCTGCCTGTCGACACCCAGGCAGGGGATCAACAGAACCTGCGGCTGCACGAGCGCAGTGTCCTGCGGCACCGGAATGCCGTAGGTGCCGAGCGTCATGTTGGTGTCAGGCCGCCAGGCGCGGAACTCGAGCAGCGAGCCGTTGACCAACGGCAGCGCCAGGGTGCGGCTCGCATCCGCGGCCAACCACGCGGTCACGGCGCGCGTGACATCCGGCTCGCCGCGGATCGGCGAGTAGAACGCCAGACGGCTCACGGGGATGGTTTTCAGCCAGCGCGCCACACGATTGACGAGCACCGTTTCGCGCTTGTCGCGCTCGACGATGTTGGCGCGCAAGTCGAGTAAACGCTCGCGGGCGTCCGCCCGTTGCCCCAGTTCGCCGAACTCAACGGGCCCGTTGCCCGCTGGCGCCGTGAGCAGAGTCTGGCTCGAAGGCGCGATGGTGACGCGCCCGCAGCCGGTGGGTGTTCCCAGCGTGGCGGTGCGATCGGAGCTGCCCTTGTCCCGGTCATTCTGACCCATTGTTTCTTGTATGTGTCGTGCTAGCCTCGACCCGATGTTGTCGCGCGTTGCAGTCTTGGTCAATCGCAGCCTCACGGCATTTGTCATTGTTGGTACAGCCTTTCTCGGGGGCTGGACAGCGCTTCCCGCGGACGCGCGCCCCGCTCGTTCAACGAGCACGCCGGCGCCGCAGACCGCCGATGACCTCTTCCTTGCGGCCCGCGCCGCATTTCGTGCTGGCGACCGCGAACGGCTCGCCGCCCTGGCGCCGCGCTTGAAGGACCACCCGCTCGCGGTTTGGGTCGAGTACTGGCAACTGCAAATGCGACTGCGGCGCGACGAGCCGCTGCGCGTGGATGCGGGGGTGCAGGCTTTCTTGGCCAAGTACCCCGATACTTATCTGGCCGATCGACTGCGCATGGAGTGGCTGCTCGCGCTCGGTCTGCGCGGAGATCTCGAGGCCTTTGCGCGCGAACACCCTGCGCTGGTGTGGCAGCACGATGACTGGCAGGTGCGCTGCTACGCCGCCCTCCTCAAGTACCAGCGCAACCGCAACGACGAGGTCGCGCGCGAGGCGCGCCAGATCCTCGCCTCCAATCGCGAGTCCGGCGGCGACGGCTGCATGCAACTGACCGAGGCGCTGTTCGCCGACGGCCGCCTGTCGCCCTGGGAGCGCGTGCGCGGTTTAGTCGAACAGAACCAGTTCGGCACCGCGAAGCGGCTGGCCGCGCAGGTGCCCAATGCCGACCTCGGACAGGTCGCGCAGGCGATCGACAAGCCGGCCGCCTTCCTGGCGCTGCACGAGCGGCGGCTCACGCAGCTGCAGCGTGAGCTGGCGATTGTCGCGATCGTGCGCCTGGCGCGCGAGAACATTGATCAGGCCGAGCGCTTCGCTGGCGCGCTCAACATTCATCTGACGCCCGAGCAGCGCGGCATCGTGTGGGGCCGTATCGGCCATATGGCCGCCATCAAGCACGACCCGCAGGCGCTGGAGTACTACCGTCGCGGCGGCAGCCATGTCGGGGTGGGGGTGGATGCCGCTCGCGCCGACGAGGTGCTCGAGTGGCAGGTGCGCGCCGCACTGCGCGGCGACGCACGCGGGCCCGACTGGAAAATGGTGCGGCAGACAATCGAGCGCATGCGGCCCGAGCAGCAGCGCGACCCGGCCTGGATCTACTGGCGCGCGCGCGCGCTGCAAACCGAAGGGCGCCACGACGACGCCAACGCGGCGTTCAAGAGCATTGCCGGGCGCTTCGAGTTCTATGGCAAGCTGGCCGCCGAGGAACTTGGCCAGGCGATCGTGATCCCGCCGCGCGCCGCGCCAGCCGCTTCGGAGATGGTCAAGGCCTTCGGTGGCAACGACGGCCTGAACCGGGCGCTCAAGCTGATCGACCTGGGCCTGCGCGCCGAGGGCGTGCGCGAGTGGGGCTGGCAGATGCGCAACCGCAGCGACCGCGAGCTGCTGGCCATCGCGGAGGTCGCCCGTAGCCGCAACGCACTCGATCGCATGATCAACACCTCGGACCGCACCCGCGAGGAGTTCGACTTCGAACAGCGTTTTCCCTCGCCGCACCGCGAGGCGCTGACGCGCCACGCGCAGGCCGTCGGACTGGACGAGACATGGGTGTATGGCTTGATCCGCCAGGAGTCGCGCTTTATCCAGGATGCGCGCTCCTCGGCCGGCGCGCAGGGCCTGATGCAGCTGATGCCGGCGACCGCGCGCTATGTCGCACGTCGTGTCGGCATGACCGATTTCTCGCCGGGCCGCATCAACGATCTCGATGTGAACCTGCGGCTGGGCACCAGCTACCTGCGCTTCGTGCTCGACGATCTCGATGGGCATCCGGCGCTCGCGTCGGCCGCCTACAACGCCGGGCCCGGGCGGCCGCGCCAGTGGCGTGCATCGCTACCGCGGCCGGTGGAAGGCGCGATCTTCGCGGAGACCATTCCGTTCAACGAGACGCGCGACTACGTGAAGAGGGTGATGTCCAACAGCGTGTACTACGCCGCGCTGTTCGAGAACAAGGCGCAGTCGCTGAAGGCGCGCATGGGCGTCATCGCGCCCAAGGCCGCGGGCAGCACCGAGCTGCCCTAGCCCGTAGGATTCACCAGGTTGCCCTCGCAGAGGGGGTGAGCCTCACTCTGTAACTGTGGGGGTGAAGTCCAGGTTTGGACAGAACCACTTTGGTCCATCGGAGCGAAGCGCAACTCCCGTGTTCCGGATGAAGTATCCGGGCCAGCGCGACATCGGCGCCGCGCGGCAGCAACGCGCCGCGCCACCACCGGCGTTGGACCTTGCCTGTGATCGTCCCCAAGCTGTTTGCTGACTTCGGGCTGACGCCGCGCCGGCGCCAGCGCGCTACGGCCTCGATCCCTGACCAAGATCAACTGTCGCGCCGCGGCGCGTAAGTCTCGGGACAGCTAGCGCTCCTAAGGTCGGCGGCACTCCAACGGCCCGCAGAAGGCCGTGCTTGCAGCTCCGTACTGCCGGCGCAGTACGGCGACGACACACCACCTTGGGAGGGACAGATGTCCGCCACGTATGCCGATCGGCCGGCCATGAACTGGGCCGCGATCGATGCAGATCCGCGTTTCCAGCGGCTGCACTCGCGCAAGACCCGTTTCCTGCTCGGCCTGATGCTTTTCTCGGTCGCGTATTACTTCCTGCTGCCCATCGGTGCGGCCTATTTTCCGGAGATCTTCCGGGTCAAGGTCTGGGGGCCCATCAACGTCGGACTGGTCTTTGCGCTGTCCGAGTTCGTGGTGGCCTGGGCGATTGCCTTTTACTACTCGCACGTGGCCAACCGCGAGTTCGACGCCATGGCGCGCGAGCTGATCGTCGACGCCGAGAAGATCGGGGGCCGTAAATGAGCGCCATCGGCAAACCCAGCATCTACCTTGGTGCGGGTGCCCTCGCACTGCCGCTGGTCGCATTTCCGGCCCTGGCGCAAAGCGCAGGCGCGGTCGGGTCGCAGTGGCGCTGGCTCACCTTCTCGGTGTTCGCGCTCATCATTGGTCTGACGATGTTCGTGACCTACCTCGCGTCCAAGCGGGTGAAATCGGCCTCGGACTTCTACACGGCCGGTGGCGGCGTGTCGGGCCTGCAAAACGGCTGGGCGATCGCGGGCGACTATCTAAGCGCTGCGTCGTTCCTGGGCATCGCCGGCCTCATCAGCCTGTATGGCTATGACGGCTTCATGTACTCGGTGGGCTGGCTGGTCGCCTACATCACCGTGCTGCTGGTGATCGCCGAGCCGTGCCGCAACATCGGCAAGTACACGCTGGCCGACATCCTGGCCTATCGCAATGACCCGAAAAAGACCCGCATCGTCGGCGCGATCTCGGTGATCACCGTCTCGACTTTCTACCTGACCGCGCAGATGGTCGGCGGCGGCGTTCTGGTGAAGACGCTGATCGGCATCGACTACGAGATCTCGGTGATCGTGGTGGGCGTGCTGATGCTCGGCTACGTCCTCTTCGGGGGCATGGTTGCCACCACCTGGGTGCAGATCATCAAGGCGATCCTGTTGGTGACGGCCTCGATCATCCTCGTGATGTTCGTGTGGACGCCCTATGGCTTCTCGCTGCCGGCCTTCCTGCAGGCCGCCGTGGGCGACCCAAAAATCCAGGCGCAGACTGCGGCCCTGTTGGGGGACGCCGCCAAGAACATGAGCCCGGCCGAACTGGGCCAGCGCTTCCTCGAACCCGGCCTGTACTTCAAGGCGCCGATCGACCAGATCTCGCTCGGCATGGCGCTGGTGTTCGGCACCGCGGGCCTGCCACACATCCTGATGCGCTTTTTCACCGTGCCCACGGCGCAGGAAGCACGCAAGTCGGTGATCTGGGCCATGGCCATTATCGGCGGCTTCTATGTGCTGACGCTGTTCCTGGGCCTGGGCTCGGCGATGAACGTCGGCGCGGCCAACATCCGCGCCGTCGACGCCGGCGGCAACATGGCTGCCCCGCTGCTTGCGCAGTACGTGGGCGGCGGCCCGGACTCGTTCCTCGGCAACCTGCTGCTTGCGTTCGTGGCTGCGGTGGCGTTTGCCACCATCGTCGCGGTGGTGGCCGGCCTGGTGCTGGCCGCGGCCAGCGCGATGGCGCACGACCTGTATGTGGGCGTGATCCGCGGCGAGCATGTGACGCCGCAGGAGCAGGTCAAGGCCGCGCGCATCGCCACCCTGGTGGTCGGCGCCTTGGCCATCACGATCGGCATCGCTGCCAAGGGCCAGAACGTGGCGCACCTGGTGGCACTAGCCTTTGCCGTGGCCGCCTCGGCCAACTTCCCCTGCGTGCTGCTGACGCTGTATTGGAAGCGTTGCAACACCGGCGGCATCGTGGCCGGCATGGTCGTGGGCACGCTCACCGCCATCGGCCTGGTGCTGGTGTCGCCCAACATGACCTATCCGAAGGCGGTCAAAGCGGCCGCGCAGAAGGTGGTCGACGGCGCACCCGCCCGCATGGCGACGATCAACGAGGCGCTCGCATCGGGCGATGCGGCGCGTGTGGCCAAGGCGGAGAGGGACAAGACCGCGCTGACGGCGGCGCTGGGCAAGGCCGAAGGCGACCTGAAGCGCCTGGCCGACCAGAACACCAGCCTGGTGGGCCTGGAGGCGCCGCTGTTCTCGCTGCGCAACCCGGGGCTCATTTCGATCCCGCTCGGTTTCCTCGCGGTGATCCTGGGCTCGCTGCTGTATCGCGACAAGCGGGCGGAGGAAATGTGGGAGGAGTTGTACGTGCGCCAGAACACTGGGATTCTTGCCGCGAAGGCTCACGCGCATTGACGCTTCGCGTCAATGCGCGCAAGCGCGCGCATGACGACGCAGAGGGGGCTGCTCCGCTGCCCCCTCTGGACTCCCCCATGGAAAGGCTGAGGGCCTGACTCGCGTCAAGGCCCGCTTTTCCTTTTGGGCTCTGCTAGCGATTCCCGACTTCATGAGAGCCACAAGACGATGAGCGCACCTGCCGCTCCGCCGCTCGTGCACGAGGCCGTGCGGGAGTTCTTTGCCAAGCACTCGCCGTTTTCTTCGCTCGATGAGGCGGCGCTGGACTTTGTCATTCCTCGGTTGAAGCTGGCGTACTTCGCCAAGGACGCGATCGTGGTGGATCACGATTCGCAGTTCCCGCCGCTGCACATCGTCCAAAGCGGCCACGTCGCCAGCCAAGCGGCGGGACTGGACGCGTTGCCGGACCGGGTACTCGGGCCAGGCGAATGCTTTCCGGTGGGCGCGCTGTCGGCGGGCGGGCAGCCCACGCGCAGCTATCGCGCGGTCGATGACGTGTTTGCCTATCAGTTGGGCGTGGATGACTTTCGCGCGCTGCGCGCGATGTCGGCGCCATTTGCCGCCTACTGCGCCGAGGCGGTCACCGTGCTCGCGCAGCAGTCGCTGGCCGAGCTGCAACGTCACTATGCCCAGGTCGCGGCCGACCAGCATTCGCTGACGCGACCGCTGGCCGAGCTGGTGCCGGCCGCTCCGGTCACCTGTGCGCCGGACACTTCGCTGCGGGTCGCGCTGCAGTCGATGCAGGACAACGCGGTGCGCTCGATCATCGTGGTCAACGCGGTCTGCGAGCCGCTGGGTGTATTCACGCTGAACGACCTGCGCGACCGCGTGGTCCTCCACGATCTGCCACTGGACAGAACGTCGGTGGCGCAGGTGATGACGCCCGAACCGATCACCTTGCCTGCCCACGCCACCGCGGCCGAGGCGATGCAGAGCATGGCCGCCGGCGGCTTTCACCAGGTGATCGTCACCGACCACGGGCGGGTGCTCGGCACCGTGTTCGAGCAAGATCTCTTTGCCCTGCAGCGCGTGAGCCTGAGGCAGATCCATCACGCGATCCGCTCGGCGCGCGGCGTGCCCTCGCTCAAGCACGTGGCCGGCGACATCCGCAACCTCGCGCGCAACCTGCTGGCGCAGGGCGTCAGTGCCGAGGCGCTCACGCGCACCATCGTCGCGCTCAACGATGCGCTGACGCGCCAGGTGCTCACGCTCACGCTGCGCGAGCATCCGCTCGACGGCATCGACTGGTGCTGGATCGCGCTGGGCAGCGAAGGGCGCGGCGAGCAGACGCTGTCCACCGACCAGGACAACGCCATCGTCTTCCGCGCCCCCGCCGACGGCGGCCCGCGCGACGTGGAGGTCACGCGCCGTGCGCTGCTCGCCTACGCGCGCGACATCAATGGCGCGCTCGATGCCCTCGGCTTCCCGCCGTGCAAGGGCGGCATCATGGCAGGCAATCCCGAGTGCTGCCTGAGTGAGGCCGAGTGGCGCGCGCGCTTCCTGCACTGGCTCACCGAGCCCACGCCGCAGGCGCTGCTGCAGGCGAACATCTTCTTCGACCTGCGGCCGATCTATGGCGATGCCGCGCTGGCCGAGGCGCTGCAGTCCTGGCTGCTCGCGCACACGCACGACAACCAGCTGTTCTTGCGCCTGCTCATGGCCAACGCGCTGCAGACCGAGCCGCCGCTGGGGCTGATCCGCAGCTTCTCCGTCGATGACGAGCCGGGCCGCGCCGGCACCATCGACCTGAAGACGCGCGGCACGCGCATTTTCGTCGACGCTGCCCGCGCCTCCGCGCTCGCGCTCGGCGATCGCTCGGTCAACACCGCGGACCGCATCCGCGTGGCCGGCACGCACTTCGGCGCCGAGCCACGCCACGTAAAGGCCACCGTCGAGGCCTTTCACTACCTGCAGATGATGCGGCTGCGCACGCAGGAGCGGCAGGTCGGCGACAACGCGACGATGGGCGCCAACCGCATCGATCCCTACGCGCTGAACGAGATCGAACAGCGCATGCTCAAGGAAGCGCTGCGCCAGGCGCGCAAGCTGCAACAGCGCGTGCAGGACAGTTTCTCCTTCGCACGCTAGGGCCGGCCTTGGGCGTGCTTGCATCCGTCGGCGCGCTCTGGCGTCGCCGTAGCGGTCCGACGATCGACGAACGCCTCACGCCGACGCAACGTGACCGCCTGCAGCGCCTGACCGAGCTCACGCCTCCGCCGCTGGACCTGGCGCACGCGGCCACGCGCTACGTGACCGTCGATGTCGAGACAACCGGGCTCGACATGCGCCATGACCGACTGCTGTCCATTGGGGCCGCGGCCGTGCAGGGCGAGCGCATCGAACTCGCGCAGTGCTTTCGTGTGGTGTTGCGCCAGCCGGAAAGCTCGAGCACCGCCAACATCCTGGTGCACCGCATCGGCGGGCAGCGCCAGCTGCGGGGCATGGAGCCCATTGATGCGCTGCTCGACTTTCTCGAATTCACCGCGGGCGCGCCACTGGTGGCTTATCGCGCCGAGTTCGACCGCAGCATGCTCGACCGTGCGCTGCAAGAGCACCTGGGCATCGGGACTCAGTCACTGTGGATCGACCTGGCGGAGTTGCTGCCCGCGCTGTATCCGTCCAACGAGTGCCGCACCATGGACGACTGGCTGCAGCGCTTCTCGATCCGCCTGCCGCAACGACACGACGCGCTGGCTGACGCGCTGGCCACTGCGCAGATGCTGCTGGTCGTGCTGCAAATGGCGCGCAGCTTCGACATGGTCACCCCGCGGCGGCTCGATCAGATGCAACGCGCACAACGCTGGCTGGGCAAGAGATAAGGAACGAAGGAACGAGGAGCTGCGGCTGGCTCCTCGTGCCCCTCTCGGCCGGCGCGCACAGCGCGCCCCTGGCTGTCGCTCGGACCTGATGAAACGGTTCAACTTCGCTGGCGGAGCCAGACGAAGTTGAAATGGGCGTCTGCTCCAGCGTTGCTTCGCAGACGCGACAGAAAAACGCGCGCGACCTGTGAGCGGGCCACGCCCTTCACTTTGCTCGATCATCCTGCCCAGAGCTCGAGTTTCTACGACTTCCTGCCCAATGCCGCCCGGGTCAGACCGCGGCGCGCGGCGATGGAGTCGCCGATCTCGGCGAGGTCGACGGGCTGCAGGGCGAGCTGCGCCATCGGCAGGATCAGCGGGTTCTCGGCATCATGATGGCCGATGAAGGCATCCACGAAACGCTGCAACAGGCCGGGATGATCGGGCTTGATCGGTTGGCGCGCGCAATGGTCGATCGCCTCGCGCACCTCGGGCCAGTGCGCACCCATCTCGCGATGCTCGTTGTCGAGCCGCCGCAGCACGGTGCTCAGCCGCTCGCCGTCGGCCCCGCCGCTGATGTCGAGCCGCTTGAGCAGCCGCGGAAGGATGTCGAAGTCTTCGTCCTGCTGGTGCCGGCGTCCGGCTTCCTCGAAGTAGCGGCGCACGTCGATCGCGGTCACGTTGACGGCGTCGGATGGGCCTTGCGCGGTCCAGTGTTCCAACAGGCGCTGCAGCAGCCGCGCGACACGCTGACCACGCTCTTGGCAGGCGATCTAGAGCGACAACGGGGATCCGAAACCGGCGGCGGCCAGCCTGAAATCAACCTAAAAACCGCAGTTGACGGCCGCAAGACGCACCAAGTCGCTGTCGCGACTGAACAAATTGAGCGGCGGTCGATCACCGGTTTGGAACTGCCCCGCCGTCGCGGGAATTGCCCGGAAAGCCGCGCCAACACTCGATCCGCGCTGTTTGGCAGCAATGACAACTGCGGTTTCTAGGATCAATGATGTCCATGCACGTTCGGGCCAAGGCGCGGCGACCGAAACGGCATCGCTGTCCGTCTCAGGGGCGGCGAGAACCCAGAGTCGCAAGACGATCGCAATGTCGCGCTGATGCGATCTGGCGGCAAGCGCATTTTTGTGTGCTGAGTTGTGGTGCTGAGCTTCTGTCTATGACGCCGGGTCCTGACCCAGTGAACCATTCAGATCGTCAGCCAGGTTCGCTGGCAGGCGTGCGCACGCGCGCGGCCAGCCAGACCAGCAGCAGCACGGGCAGCCCGAGCAGTGCCGTGCCCACAAAGAAGGCGACGTAGCCGTAGGCATCGACGAAGGCGCCGGAAAAGCCCGCGATGAACTTGGGCAGCAGCAGCATCAGCGAGGAGAACACAGCGTACTGCGTGGCGCTGTAGGCAATGTTGGTGAGGCTCGACAGATACGCGATGAAGGCCGACGAGGCGATGCCCGAGGCGAGGTTGTCGGCCGAGATCACGATGATCAGCCAGGTAAGGTCATGGCCGCGCACCGCGAGGAAAGCAAACAACAGGTTGCTCAGCGCCGCCAACAGCGCGCCGAGAAAAAGCGTCTTCATCACGCCGAAGCGCAGCGCCAGCGCGCCGCCGACGAAGGCGCCCACCAGCGTCATGATCACGCCATAGAGCTTGGACACCGCAGCCACCTCGTCCTTGGTGTAGCCGAGGTCGACGTAGAACGGGTTGGCCATGATGCCCATCACCACGTCGGCGATCCGGTACACGGCGATCAACGCCAGCAGCAGCGCGGCCTGCCAGCGGTAGCGAAGCATGAAGTCCGCGAGCGGTCCGACCACGGCGCTCTGCAGCCACGCGAGCAGCCGCGCCAGGGGTCGGGGCATACCGCGCGCCGCGTACTGCGCGGCGAGCTGACGCTCAGCCTCTCGCGCCGCGTTACCCAGCGTGCCTTGCGGCTCGGGCGACAGCAGTACGGTCGCGATGCCGACCAGCATCGATGCCGCCATGGCCAGATAGGCAGCGGTCCAGCCGCCGAAGTTGTAGCCGGTGGTGCCCTCACTGGCGCGGGCCGCGATCCACAGGGCGCCGGCACCGGCCCAGATCATCGCGACGCGATAACCGGTCTGGTACATCGCGGCCAGTGCGGCCTGCTTTTCCACGGCGGCCGACTCGATGCGGTAGGCGTCGAGAACGATATCTTGAGTGGCCGATGCGAAGGCCAGCAGCAGGGCACACAGCACGAGTGTCTGCAGGTTCTGCTGCGGGTCAGACATCGCCATGCCGAGCAAGGCCACCACGGCCACGCATTGCGCCAGCAGGAGCCAGCTGCGACGCCGACCCAGCCGCTTGGTCAAAAGCGGCAGCGGCAGGCGGTCGACCAACGGCGCCCAGACCCATTTGAAACCGTAGGCCAGACCGATCCACGACAGGTAGCCGATGGTTGCGCGGCTGATGCCCGCCTCGCGCAGCCAGAACGACAGCGTGCCCAGCACCAGCAGCAGCGGCAGCCCGGCCGAGAAGCCGAGCAGCAGCATGCGCAGCGCCGCCGGCTCGCCATAGACGCGCAGCAGCGCGCGCCAGTTGCGCCGCGCGGGGACTGGCGACGAACTTGCTGGGTGCGGCAGGCTGTCTTGTGCAACGCGCGGAGCGGACATATCTGTCGGAGCTTAACGGCGCCGCTGCGTCGCACGGTTGCCTGCTCTACATTGCGCCCGACCGCTGGGTTGATGTGCCGCGCTCGGGCCATGGGCGATGATTGCCGCTTATCGAGGACTCTGATGCGTTCTGTTGCCGCCCTGCTGTCGACGGTGCTGGCTGCGCTGGCCACTGGCCCGGGTGTGCCCGCGGCGGCCCAAGCATCGGCCGATCCCGGTATCGAGGTGCGCAAGCCGCGCCTGATGCTGGTGCCCGAGTCCACCGTCAACGACGCCGCCGCCCAGCAGTATGGCGAGCTCAAGCGCCAGGCACAGGCCAAGCGCGTGCTCAATGTCGACGCGCCGCAAGTGCGGCGCGTGCGCGACATCACTGCGCGCCTCATTGCGCACGGCGGTCGCTTCAATGCCTCGGCACGCAACTGGGCGTGGGAGGTCAACGTGATCGACACGCCGGCCATCAATGCGTTCTGCATGCCGGGCGGCAAGATCGTTGTGTTCGACGGCTTGATCGATCGCCTGCAGCTCACCGACGACGAGATCGCGGCGGTGATCGGCCACGAGATCGCCCATGCGCTGCTCGAGCATGGGCGGGCGCGCATGAGCCAGGAGATCGTCAAGTCGGTCGGTCTGAATTTCGCGGCCGCCTACTTTGGCCTCAGCGGCGTCGGCACTGCCGCGCTGGCACAGGCCGCGCAGCTAGCGATCACCCTGCCCTATGGCCGCAGCCAGGAGACCGACGCCGATCTGGTGGGCCTGGAGCTGTCCGCCCGCGCCGGCTATGACCCGCGTGCCGCCATCACGCTCTGGCGCAAGATGGCGGCGACCAGCCTGAACCAGCCGCCGCAGTTTCTCTCCACCCACCCGGGCCACGCCAATCGCGTCCGCAAGATCGAGCAGATCATGCCGCGCGTGCTGCCGCTGTATGAGGCGGCGCGGTAACGCTGATCCGGTGCGCGTCGGTCGTCGGGCGTTGCGGCTGCTCGGGGCTTGAAGCTTCGGTCGCGTTGGACCTTGCTCACAAGCGGCCCGCGTACTCGATGATCAGTGGCGCGTGGTCCGAGAAGCGCATGCGAGTGTAGATCTCGACCGACTTCGCCTTGGCTGCGATGCCGGGCGTGGCGATCTGGTAGTCGATGCGCCAGCCGACGTTCTTGGCATAGGCCTGGCCGCGATTGCTCCACCAAGTGTACTGCTCGGGCCTCGGGTCCAGGCGGCGATGCACGTCGACGAAACCCAGCTCGTCGAACACCTGGTTGAGCCAGGCACGCTCCTCCGGCAGAAAACCCGAGTTCTTCTGGTTGGAGCGCCAGTTTTTCAGATCGATTTCCTTGTGCGCGATATTCACGTCGCCGCAGAGCACGATCTCGCGGCCGCTGGCGCGCAGCTGCGCAAGGTGCGGCAGGAACGTCTGCATGAAACGGAACTTCGAAGCCTGCCGGTGCGGACCGGCAGACCCCGAGGGCACGTACAGCGAGATGACGGTCAGATTGCAGAACTGCGCTTCGAGATAGCGGCCCTCGTCATCGAACTCGACGACGCCAAACCCGCAGCGCGTGCCCTTGGGTTTCTTGCGCGTATACAGCGCCGTGCCCGCATAGCCCTTCTTCTGCGCGCAGTGAAAGTAAGCGTGCAGACCGTCCGGGTCGCGCAGCGTCTGCGGGACATCTTCCTCGTGCGCCTTGACCTCCTGCAGGCACAGCACGTCCGGGTCCACACGCTGGACCCAGCGCCACAGCCCCTTGCTGGCGGCTGAGCGAATTCCATTGACGTTCAGGGTGGCGATTCGGATCAAGTGGTGCTCCGATGCAGGTCGAAAGCAGGCGTCGGGGCCGAAGTTGCCCGATTATCGACCGATACGGCGTTCCGCTTGACGACGCGGCGCATGCATAATCTTGGCGTCACCCCGGACCATGGAGACAGTGGCCGCGCCGACATGAAGACCATGGACACACTGCGCCAGCAATTCATCGAATTTGCCCTGCGGGTGGGAGTGCTGCGCTTTGGCGAGTTCACCACCAAGGCCGGCCGCAAGTCACCCTACTTTTTCAACACCGGGCTGTTCGATACGGGCGCGAAGCTCGGCGCGCTCGCGGGCTTTTACGCCCGCACTCTGCTGGAGGCACGCGCTGCCGGTCGCGTGCGGTTCGACATGCTCTTCGGGCCTGCCTACAAAGGGATCACGCTGGCGTCCGCGACTGCCGTGGCGTTGGCGGGTCTTGGTCATGACGTCCCATTCGCGTTCAACCGCAAGGAGGCGAAGGACCATGGCGAGGGCGGCAGTCTTGTCGGCGCACCGCTGAAGGGCCGGGTGGTCATCGTCGACGATGTCGTCACCAATGGCGCGGCCAAGCGCGAGGCGATCGCGCTGCTTAGCAATGCGGGAGCCGAGCCGGCCGGCGTCCTCATCGCCTTTGACCGCATGGAACGAGCAGGACCGGACGATGCATTGTCGGCCCGCTCGGCAGTGCAGGAGTTGGAGACGCTGCATGGCCTGCCCGTGATCGCGATCGCCAATCTGGATGATCTGCTGGCGTTCGCTAACTCCAGTGCGCCGGCCGCCGAGCAGGTGCGCGCCTACCTGCCCGCCATGCAGAGCTACCGTGACCACTATGGCGCCTGAGCTGCGCGTTCTCGCGTTTGTATGCGCCTGGCTGCTGACGACGGCAGCCGAGGCGCAATTGTTTGTCTGCACAGACGCCAAGGGACGTACCTACAGCGGAGATAGGCCGCCTCCGGAATGCGGCGAGCGGCAGGTGCGCGAGCTGCGCGGCGACGGGTCTGTGCGCCGCGTGATCGAGCCGCCATTGACGCCAGAGCAGAAGGCAACGCGCGCAGCCGAGGAGAAGCGTCAGAAGGAAGAGGCCGAGCGTAAGCGAGAGACCATGCGCAAGGATCTGGCACTGCTGGAAGCCTATGCCAACGAGCTGGAGATCGAAGAGACGCGCAACCGCGCGCTGGCTTCGCGCATGGCGATGGTCGAGCGAGCGAAAAATCGCATTGAGGAACACCAGCGCGAGCGCAAGAAGGTCGACCAGGAAGCGGAGTTCTATTCCAAGCGCGAACTACCCGAGCGACTCAAGCGCTCGTACCAGCTCATCGACAGCCTGGTACGCAGCGAGGAGAAGATCATCGTCAACGCCACGGCGGACATGAACCGCGTCAACGAGCGCTTTGACAACGACCTGAAGCGCTTTCGCGAACTCGTCAACGCTGGCGCCCAGCCGGTGAATCGCTAGACGGCCTTGGTGTACTCGATCCCCGGCCCGATCGCGCGCGCACCGATTGCGATCAAGCCGTCGCGCGGCGCTTGGTCCAGTCGGCGTGCAGGGCAGTCCCGGCGCACGTGCTCCGCTCTGCGACAAGATTGCAGTTGCCGCCGCCGCGCCGCGTACGCCGTCACCCGGCCAGTTTGCGTCGCAGGATCTCGTTGACCTGCTGCGGATTGGCCTTGCCCTTGGTCGCCTTCATCGCCTGACCCACGAGCGAGTTGAAGGCCTTTTCCTTGCCCGCGCGAAACTCCGTGACCGGGCCGGGATTGGCGTCCAGCACCGCGTCGATCAGGGTCTCGATCGCACCAACATCCGAGATCTGCTTGAGCCCCCGCGCCTCGATGATGGCGTCGGCCGACGCGCCTTCGTTCTTCCACAGTGCGGCGAACACGTCTTTGGCGGTCTTGTTGTTGATGGTGCCGTCGAGCACGCGGTTGACGAGGCCAGCGAGCTGCCGCGCGCTCACCGGCGCCGCACCGATGTCGATGCCATCGGCATTCAACGCCGCTGAAACTTCGCCCATCAGCCAGTTGGCCACAGCTTTTTTGTCGGCTACGTCCTTCGCAGCCACCTCGAAGTAGGTCGCCAGCGCCTGCGAGCCTGTTAGCACGCTGGCGTCGTACTCGGACAGCCCGTAGTCGCGCACGAAACGCGCGCGCATCGCGCCCGGCAACTCCGGCAGCTCGCGCTGAATCCGCGCGATCCAATCGGCACTCACCGCCAGCGGCAGCAGGTCCGGATCGGGGAAGTAGCGATAGTCCATCGCGTCTTCCTTGCTGCGCATGCTGCGGGTCTCGTCGCGATCGGGGTCGTACAGGCGCGTCTCCTGCACGACCTTGCGGCCATCCTCGATCAGCTCGATCTGCCGGCGCACCTCGTGGTCGATCGCCTGCTGCAGGAAGCGGAAGCTGTTGAGGTTCTTGATCTCCACCCGCGTGCCGAACTTCTCCGCGCCCACCGGCCGCACGCTCACGTTGGCGTCGCAGCGGAAGCTGCCCTCCTGCATGTTGCCGTCGCAGATGCCGAGCCACACCACCAGCGAGTGCAGCGCGCGCGCGTAGGCCACCGCCTCGGCCGAGGAGCGCAGGTCGGGCTCCGAGACGATCTCCAGCAGCGGCGTGCCCGCGCGGTTCAGGTCGATGCCGCTCTGGTCGCGGTCCAGTTGCGCGCCCTCGTGCAGCGACTTGCCGGCGTCTTCCTCCAGGTGCGCGCGGGTCAGCCGCACCGTCTTGGCATACGGCGCGCCGCCCTTGGGTGCAACGGCGATCGACAGCGTGCCGCCCTGCACCACCGGCCGCTCGTACTGGCTGATCTGGTAGCCCTTGGGCAGGTCGGGGTAGAAGTAGTTCTTGCGCGCGAAGATGCTCTGGTCGGCGATCTTCGCGCCCACCGCCAGCCCGAACCGGATCGCGCGCTCCACCGCACCCTCGTTGAGCACCGGCAGCACGCCGGGCAGAGCCAGATCGATCACGCTGGCCTGCGTGTTGGGCGGCGCGCCGAAGGCGGTGCTGGCCCCGGAGAAGATCTTGCTCTGCGTGGACAGCTGGGCGTGGGTTTCCAGCCCGATCACGACTTCCCAGTTCATGGCCGAGTTCCTAGCGTCAAGAGGGGGCCGAAGGCGCCGGCTGCAGCGTGGGCGCCGACGCGGCAAAGGCCTGCGCATGGGCGTGCAGCCAGCGCTCGACATCGGCCCGGTTGTCCACCTGCCACGGGTGAAACCCGGGGCGGACAAAGTGCATGAAGCCGCGCCACAGCGCCGCAGCCACGCGGTCGGGACCGAAGTAGACGTTCCAGGCGCTGCGCAGGACCGCCCGCGGTGACGCGCGTTGCCGGTCGTCGCGCAGCAGGCCGAGCACCTGCACCAGCAGATCGAGGGCCAGGAAGAAACTGGCATACAGCCCGGCGGCCAGGCGCCGCAGGTAGCCGCCGCCGCAGCGGCGATACACGTCGAAGGCCACCGCCTTATGCTCGGTTTCTTCCACCGCATGCCAGCCCCACAGCAGCGCCAGTTGCGGGTGCGCGCCGCGCAGCACCGCCGGGTTGGCCAGCAGGTTGGCGGCCAGGACCGCGGTGTAGTGCTCGTAGGCCACCGTGATGGCCAGACGGTCGAGCGGGCGCAGCCAGCGCCGCGTCAGGCCGATGCGCCGCTCCAGCCGCGCCTGCAGGCGGTCGACGAAGCCCAGTTCTGCCAGGCGTTCGTTGTAGCCGCGGTGGACTCGGGCGTGCGTGCCCTCCTGACCGATGAACCCCAGGACCTGCGCGCGCAGGTGGGGCTCGGCCGCCAGGTGCGGCAGGAACTCGCGAACGGTGTCGATGAAACTGCGCTCGCCCTGCGGAAACATCAGCGACAGCGCGTTGAACAGATGGGTACGGAAGGCATCGCCACCGTGCCAGTGCCCGGCCAGCGGCTCGGCCAGCCGCACCTGCGGCTGGCGTGCTGCCGGCGGCGGCGACGGAACGCGCGGCAGAGTCGGCGACAGGGTCGACGACAGGGTCGGCGGTGCCATGGTCACCCTGCCCGCGGCGCCGCTAGTAGCCGGCCGGCACGCGCTGGTGCCAGTCGGTGGCTTGCTGGAAGGCGTGCGCAATGCCCAGCATCTTGGCCTCCTCGAGGTGATTGCACATGAGCTGCAAACCCACCGGGCGGCCCCCGGCACCGAAGCCGCAGGGAATGCTCATGCTCGGGATGCCGGCCAGCGAGCCGGGCACGGTGTACAGGTCGGCCAGGTACATCGCGACCGGGTCGGCCGCCTTCTCGCCGAAGCCGAAGGCGACACTGGTGGTGACCGGGCTCATGATCACGTCGCACTGGCGGAAGGCCGCCTGGAACTCGTCGGCGATGATGCGCCGGACCTTCATCGCCTGGATGAAGTAGGCGTCGTAGTAGCCGTGGCTGAGCACGTAGGTGCCCACCAGGATGCGGCGCTTGGGCTCGGGGCCGAAGCCTTCGGCGCGTGACTTCTCGATCATGTCGGCCAGGTCGGCGTACCGGGCCGCCCGATGGCCGTAGCGCACGCCGTCGAAGCGGGACAGGTTCGACGAGCACTCGGCCGGCGCGATCACGTAGTACACCGGGATGCCGAGCTCGGCGTTGGGCAGGCTGATGTCGACCAGCTGCGCGCCGAGCTTGCGGTACTGCGCCAGCGCCGCGCGCACGGCGGCCTCCACGTCGGGCTGCAGGCCGGGGCCGAAGAACTCCCCGGGCACGCCGATCTTCAGGCCCTTGACCCCGGCGCCGAGCGCTCGGGTGAAGTCCTCGCGGGGCTGGTCGAGGCTGGTGGAGTCCCGCGGGTCGAAGCCCAGCATGGCGTTGAACACCAGCGCACAGTCCTCGGCCGAGGTGGTCATCAGGCCAGCGGTGTCGAGCGAGGAGGCGAAGGCGATCATGCCCCAGCGCGACGGCCGGCCGTAGGTGGGCTTGGTGCCGGTGATGCCGGTGAAGGCGGCCGGCTCGCGGATCGAGCCGCCGGTGTCGGTGGCGGTGGCCACCGGGGCGATCCGCGCGGCCACCACGGCGCTCGAGCCGCCCGAGGAGCCACCGGGCACCGCCGCGCCGGGGCCGCCCCGGCCGTCCGAGCCCATGGCCCAGGGGTTGAGCACGTTGCCGTAGGCGCTGTTCTCGTTGGACGAGCCCATCGCGAACTCGTCGCAATTGAGCTTGCCCAGGCAGACCATGCCGGCGTCCTTCAGGTTGGCCACGACGGTGGCGTCGAACGGGCTCATGTAGCCGGCGAGCATCTTGCTGCTGGCGGTGCTGGCCCAGTCCCTGGTGACGAAGATGTCCTTGTGTGCCAGCGGCACGCCCAGCAGCGCGCCGGTCTCGCCCCGGGCGCGGCGCGCATCGGCGGCGCGCGCCTGGGCCAGCGTGACCTCGGGCCGGACGTCGAGGAAGGCGTTCAGGACGCGGTGCGCCTCGACCCGCGCCAGCGCCGCCTGCGCCAGCTCCACGGCCGAGACCTTTCTTGCGTCGAGCAGGCGGCCGAGTTCGGCCACCGAAGCGTGCGCCAGGTCGGTCATCGTCTACTCGATCACGCGCGGCACGACAAACAGGCCCGCCGCGGCGGCCGGCGCGTTCTTCAGGTTCTCATCGCGATTGATTGCCTCGCTCGCCACGTCTTCGCGCAGACGCTGGTCGCCTCCGAGCGGATGCGCCATCGGCTCGATGCCGCGGGTGTCGATCTTCTGCATGCGCTCGATCATCGCGAAAATGTCGTTCAACTGCGCCGCCGTGGCCTGCGTTTCCGCATCCGTGATCTCGATGCGCGCCAAGTGCGCGATGCGGCGGACATCGTCAAGGCCGAGGGACATGGGAAGGATGCGTCGAAGGGTTGTCGCGGAACGGAAGACCTGTTGGGTGGGCCTTGCGGAACAAGGACTTGCGGGGCTTCTTAACAGGCTTTCTGTATTATCTCACCGGCATTTGCGCAGGCTGCTCCGAGCGGCTCGAGCGACCTCACTCCAAGGGTGGCGTCATCGCAGCCTCGGTGTGCCGCGTGAACAATACCGCGCCCGCCCGCTTGAGCAGCCCATCACGGCAAACTCACCCGCCTCCGGGACCCGCATCGAGATTTGAGCCAGCGCCTCGCAGCAGCGCTGGCACGTAGAAGGTCATTCATGTTCGGATTTCTCCGCAGCTATTTTTCGAGCGATTTGGCGATCGACCTCGGCACCGCCAATACGCTCATTTACGTCCGCGGCAAGGGCATCGTCCTCGACGAGCCGTCGGTGGTGGCGATTGCCCAGGAAGGCGGCCCCAACGGCAAGCGGATGATCCGCGCCGTCGGCCGCGAGGCCAAGCAGATGCTCGGCAAGGTGCCGGGCAACATCGAGGCGATCCGCCCGATGAAGGACGGCGTGATCGCCGACTTCGACGTGACGGAGCAAATGCTCAAGCAGTTCATCAAGATGGTGCATCCCTCGACGCTGCTGGCGCCGAGCCCGCGGATCATCATCTGCGTGCCCTGCGGCTCCACCCAGGTGGAGCGACGCGCCATCAAGGAATCCGCCGAGGCGGCCGGCGCCAGCCAGGTCTTCCTGATCGAGGAGCCAATGGCCGCGGCGATCGGCGCCGGCCTGCCGGTGAGCGAGGCTTCGGGCTCGATGGTCGTGGACATCGGCGGCGGCACCACCGAAGTCGCTGTGATCTCGCTCGGCGGCCTCGTCTACAAGGGCAGCGTGCGCGTGGGCGGCGACAAGTTCGATGAAGCCATCATCAACTACATCCGCCGCAACTACGGCATGTTGATTGGCGAGCCCACGGCCGAGAGCATCAAGAAGGAAATCGGCTCCGCGTTTCCCGGCTCCGAGGTGCGTGAGATGGAAGTCAAGGGCCGCAACCTCTCTGAAGGCATCCCGCGCAGCTTCACCATCAGCAGCAACGAGATCCTAGAGGCCCTCACCGACCCGCTGAACCAGATCGTCAGCGCGGTGAAGATCGCGCTGGAGCAGACCCCGCCCGAACTGGGCGCCGACATCGCCGACCGCGGCATGGTCCTCACGGGGGGCGGCGCGCTGCTGCGCGACCTCGACCGGCTGCTGATGGAAGAAACCGGCCTGCCCGTGATCGTCGCCGAAGACCCGCTCACGTGCGTCGTACGCGGCTGCGGCACGGCCCTCGAGCGCATGGACAAGCTCGGCTCGATCTTCGCGACCGGCTGACCGCCGCCTCCAACGGAGCCGCCCTTTCGTGCCGCTGCCTCAAGAAATCGTGTGGCTTTGCCACCGATTTTCTTGCAGTTCGACCGCGCAAAAGTAGGTTTGTACTTTTTGCGCGCCTAGCCATGGACTACGGCCCACCGCCGCTGTTCAACCAGGGCGTCTCCGCGCGCGCTCGGCTGGCATTTTTCTCGTTTCTCGCCATCGCACTGATCGTCGTCGACTCGCGCCTACAGGTGCTGGAAACCCTGCGCATTGGCGTCGGCGTAGTGCTCTATCCGTTGCAGCAGGCGATGCGTGCGCCCGGGCAGGTCGCAAGCCGCATCGGCGCGTACTTCACCTCGATTGAGCGCTTGCAGCGCGAGAACGAGTCGCTGCAGCGGCAGGCCGTGGAAAGGGCCCAGCAGCTCCTACTGACTGAGCATCTGAGCATCGAGAACGCACGGCTGCGCAAGCTTCTCGATGTCAAGGAACAAAAGGAGGTGCCGACCGTGTTGGCCGAAGTGCTGCACGAGTCGCGCGACCGTTTCACGCGCAAAGTGGTCGTCGACAAGGGGCAGGCCGAAGGTCTGAGGCCAGGTCAACCGGTGGTCGATGCACTTGGGGTCGTGGGTCAGGTCACGCGCGTGTTCCCGGTCACCGCCGAGATCACGCTGCTGACCGACAAGGACCAGACCATCCCCGTGCAGATTCAGCGCAACGGCTTGCGCGGCATCGCCTACGGCGGCACCGAGCCCGGCACGCTGGACCTGCGTTTCATGGCATCCAACGCGGACATCGTGCAAGGCGATGTGGTCGTCACATCGGGACTCGACAAGCTTTATCCGCCGGGCCTACCGGTGGGCTCGGTGGCACGCGTGGAGCGCAGCTTGAAGGACCAGTTCGCTCGCGTGGTGCTGACACCCAGCGCCGGCGTGCAGAGCAACCGGCACCTGTTGGTGCTGGCGGTGGACCCCGCGCAGGCCGTCGTGCCCGTGGCGGATGATGCCGACCCAAAGCGCAACGCCGGCAAGCGCGGAGGGAAAAGGTGAGCCTGGTCGATCGCCTGACGCAGTGGCTGCGCTCGGACGGACCCGATCGTGCCGAACCGGTGGAGCTCAGCGCCGCTAGCGCCGTGCTGGCGCGCGGCTATCGGCCGCAGTACCTGCTGCGGCCGGTGAACCCGCTGTTCATCTGGTTCTCGCTGATCATCGCTTTTCTTCTCAACCTGCTGCCTTTCGCGCAGGCGGCGGTCGTGCCGGACTTCCTCGCTCTGACGCTTGTCTTCTGGAGCGTGCATCAGCCGCGCCGGCTCGGCATGGCCGCGGCATTCGTCTTCGGCCTGCTGACGGACGTGCACGACGGCGCGCTCTTTGGGCAGCACGCGTTGGCCTACACGTTGCTGTCCTACGGCGCCATTACCCTGCACCGGCGGATCCTGTGGTTTCCGGTGCCATCACAACTCCTGTTCGTCCTGCCGCTGCTTCTGGTTGCGCAACTGGCATCCCTGCTGATCCGCCTGTGGGTCGGCGGCTCATTCCCTGGCTGGCTGTACTTTGGGGACAGCTTGCTGGGCGCACTCATCTGGCCGCTCATTCACTGGATGCTGCTGGCACCACAGCGGCGACCGGTGGACCGGGACGAAACCAGGCCGCTTTGACTTTCGTCGCGGGTGTGCGCAGCGGAGCGTCCACCGTGCGACCGCTCCGCTGGAGCAAGGGGGCTGCGCGTCCGGAGCGGCCCGGCGACCCGGCCCCTCATCAGGGCAGGCGCCCCTATGCCGACCTCTTCCCGCCGAAGGGGGGCGGCGCGTGTGCCGAAGTCACGCCGTGAGCGTTGTCCGTACCCAGGGCACGCACGTTCTTGGCCTTTCGCTCGAACGACTTGGCCTCGGCCCACCTAGAATCGTGACCTCATGACCCCACGTCAGCTCCGATGCCAAGCCCGCGCGCGCGGTTGTGCGCATGATGGCTCGCCTCGGCCCGCGTGGCGGGGAGACGGCGGCAGAGAAATGCGTGCCTTGGTGAATGGTGTTGCGCCTGGCCGGTTCGACCATTCGGTGGCGGCGCAGGCCGATCGGACCACCCACACGCGGCGCACCCGGCGATACGCCCCTGGGGCGACCGGGCAGGCGTACGTCGGCGCAGCCGGCGTGACGCTTGCGACAGAACGCGGCCGCAGCCAAAACAAGCTCTCTCGTCATCGCGGAGCGGCTGCACTTGCGATGCGACGCTTCGCGTCCACCCGCGACGACCGTGGAGGGGGCCATGTTTGAACGCTGGCGACGGCGCCGGCGCGGGCGGGTCAACAACCTGTCGCTCATGGGGCCGCGCACGAAAACCATGCGCAACACCGAGCGCGAGCTGCACCTGTTTCGCGCCCGGATCCTGGCGGCGGGGCTGTTCGTGCTTGGTTGCTTTGGCCTGCTCCTGGCACGCTTCGTCTGGTTGCAACTGGTCAAGCACGACGACTATTTTGCCCGCGCCGAGCAGAACCGCATTGCCGTCGTCCCAGTCACGGCCAACCGCGGCCTCATCAGGGATCGCAACGGTGTGGTCATCGCGCGCAACTACGCCGGCTACACGCTGGAGATCAATCCACGCGAAGTGAAGAACGTCAACGCACTCATCGATGAGCTGGCGAAGGTGGTGGAAGTGCAAGCGCGCGACCGGCGACGCTTTGCCAAGCTGCGCGAAGAGCTCAAGGGTGCCGATTCGATCCCCATTCGCACCCGCTTGACCGACGAGGAGGTGGCGCGCTTTGCCGCCAATCACTGGCGCTTCCCGCAGATCGAACTGCGCGCGCGCCTGTTTCGTCACTATCCGTTAGGCGAGATCGGCTCGCACATGCTGGGCTACATCGGCCGAGTGAGCGCGGCCGACAAGGACCGCATCGCCAAGCTGCCGGACGCCAACGACTACATCGGCACCGAGTACATCGGCAAGCTGGGCGTCGAAGGCAGCTATGAAACCGATCTGCATGGCACCACCGGCTTCGAGGAGGTTGAAATCACCGCTGGCGGACGCGCCGTGCGCACGCTCAAGCGCACGCCGCCGGTGCCGGGCAACGACCTGGTGCTGTCGATCGACATCAAGCTGCAGGAGGTCGTGGAGCGCGCCTTCGGCGACCGCCGCGGTGCGCTGATCGCCATCGAGCCCGAAAGCGGCGACATTCTCGCCTTTGTCTCCAAGCCCAACTTCGACCCCAACCTGTTCGTCGACGGCATCGACCCCAAGAACTGGGACGAGCTGAACAACGACATCGACAAGCCGCTGCTGAACCGCGCGCTGCGCGGCACCTACCCGATCGGCTCGACCTACAAGCCATTCATGGGGCTGGCCGGGCTTGAACTCGGCAAGCGCCGCGCCGAGCAGGTGATCTACGACGGCGGCTCGTTCAACTTTGGCGGCCGCACGTTCGGTGACTCGCTCAAGGTGCCGCTGGGCAACGTCAACCTGCACAGCTCGATCGTCAAGTCGAGCAACGTGTATTACTACCAGCTCGCCAATGACCTTGGCGTCGACGCGATCCACGACTTCATGAAGCAGTTTTCCTTCGGCCAGATCACGGGGGTCGATCTGGAGGGCGAGCAGCAGGGTGTGCTGCCGTCGACCGAGTGGAAGGAGCGACGCCTGAAGCAGCGCTGGTTCCCGGGTGAGACGATCTCGATCGGCATTGGCCAGGGCTACAACCGCTTCACGCTGCTGCAACTGGCGCAGGCCACTTCGATCCTTGCCAATGATGGCGTGGTGATGCGGCCGCACCTGGTCAAGACGATCGTGGATGCAAAGACCGGCGAGCGCCGCCTGACGGTGCCGCACGAGAGCACTCGCATTTGGCTGAAGCCCGAGAACCTGAAGACGGTCCGCGAGGCGATGGTCGACGTCAACATCAGCGGCACCGGGCGGGTGGTTTTCCAGGGCGCGCCGTACAAGGTGGCCGGCAAGACCGGCACCGCGCAGGTGATCGGCATGGCCGCCGGGCAGAAATACGACGAGAAGCGCATCGACGAGCGGCACCGCGACCACTCGCTGTTCATCGCCTTCGCCCCTGCGGACCCCGGCGTGAAGCCGAAAATCGCGATCGCGGTGCTGGTGGAGAACGGCGGCTTCGGCTCGCGTGCCGCCGCGCCGATCGCGCGCCAGGCCTTCGATTACTACCTGCTGGGCAAGATGCCGGCGGCGCCGGCCGAACTCGAAACGCGGGACGAAGCGCCGGCGCGGCCCGTGCCGCCAGTGGCGCAGGCAACCAGCCCGGCGGCGACCGCCACCGCGCGAAGCGAATCCGCCGGCACCGCGTTGACGTCGACGAGGGCCATGCGATGAGCACGACGTTCGCCAATCGCGGTTCGCGGCCGTCGCCGCAGTCGCGGCTGCTGCTCTTCGTGCGCGAGCGGCTGTCGGTGCTCGACCCACCGTTGCTGGTGCTGATCACGCTGCTGGCGATGACCGGCCTGATGACGCTGTACTCGGCCGGCGCCGATTTCCCCTGGCGCTTCACCGACCAGCTGCGCAACTTCGCGGTCGCTGCCGCGGTGATGTTCGTGTTCGCCAGCATTCCGCCGACCGTGCTGATGAAGTTCGCGCTGCCAGCCTACGCGGTAGGCGTGGTGCTGCTGATCGGCGTCGAGCTGGTCGGCGTGACGGTCAAGGGCGCGCAGCGCTGGCTCAACCTTGGCATCGTGACGATCCAGCCGTCGGAGATCATGCGGCTGGCCCTGCCGCTTATGTTGGCCTGGTACTTCCAGAAGCGCGAGGGGCAGATCGGCTCGGTCGACTTTCTGGTCGCCGCCACCCTGGTGGCCGTGCCGGTCGTGCTGATCATCCACCAACCGGACCTGGGCACGGCGCTGCTGGTGCTGGCGGCCGGCGCCTTCGTCATCTTCTTCGCCGGCCTGCCGTGGAAGTGGCTTGTCTCGCTCGCGGTCGCGGGGCTCGCCTTCCTGCCGGTGGCCTGGACGCTGATGCACGACTACCAGCGCCAGCGCGTGCTCACGCTGATCGACCCCAGCACGGATCCGCTTGGCAAGGGCTTCCACACGCTGCAGGCGATGATCGCGATCGGCTCGGGCGGTGTGTTTGGCAAGGGATGGATGCAGGGCACGCAAACGCATCTGGAGTTCATTCCCGAGCGCACCAGCGACTTCATCTTCGCCGTCTACTCCGAGGAGTTTGGCTTGGTCGGCAATGCGGTTTTGCTGGTGCTGCTCTTCGCACTGATCACCCGGGCACTCACGATCTCGTTAGGCGCCGCGACCCTGTTCGGACGGCTACTCGCCGCGGCGATCGCCCTCATCATCTTCACGTACTGCTTCGTCAACATGGGCATGGTCAGCGGCATCCTGCCCGTGGTGGGCGTGCCCTTGCCCTTCATGAGCTACGGCGGTACTGCGCTGGTCACCCTCGGCATGGCCTGCGGCATATTGATGAGCATCCAGCGGCACCGAAAACTGGTGCAGACCTGAGAGGGTGAGAGGCAGTCCGACATGCCCGCTGTGACTGCCCAAAGCGCCCCACTCGTCGTTGCAAATGCTCGCAGTAGCCCGAGCTACTGCTGCGCTTTGTGCCTAGATTGGAGCGCCTTGGGTAGCCCCCTCGGGCACGCCGGATTGCCTCTCACCCTCTGAGCATCCCAGGCCCATGACCGCGCCCGGCGTTCGCGAAGAAACGATGGTGCTGCTGCGGTACAAAGCGAACGGCAGCGCCGAGATGACCGACACGTCATTGGTGCGAGCCCGGGGCGTTATCGGAC
>JADCGX010000113.1 GCA_020248785.1 Burkholderiales bacterium
GAAAGCCGAACCAGAACGCCTACATCGAGAGCTTCAACGGCCGCCTGCGCGACGAATGCCTCAACGAGCACTGGTTCCCGAACCTGCTGCAAGCGCGTGCCGTGATCGAAACCTGGCGGCGCGAGTACAACCAAGAACGACGGAAGAAAGCCCTCGGCGGAATGACCCCCCAAGCCTATGCGAAGCACCTTGCCGAGGTTCGGCTACAGTAACCCCGGACTCTAAACAGCCCCGCTACTGAAAGCGGGGGGACGTCGGGCCGACCTCGACGAAAAGAAGGGGCTCTATTGAAATTTGAGTGGGTGAAAAATTATTCGATGCGAAATGCGCCGAACCGAACGTACCCCTTTGTCGGGCGCTCTTGGCTTGCATCGCCATCCCCGCGAACTGCCTCGGGCACGGCCATTCCAGAGCGTATTCGCCGAGTCTCGGCGTCAAGGGTTCGCTTCGCCGCGCATTCGCGCGTCCTTGACCCCGCGCCGCGGCAAGGGCGCCCCGCAGCCTCAGTCTGCGCAGCCTTGTAGCCCGTCTACCCACTCGAAATTCAACAGAGGCCAAATTGTTCAGTCGCGACAGCGACTTGGTGCGTCTTGCGGCCGTCAACTGCGGTTTCTTGGTTGAGTCGGCTTCAATCAACTTGAAACCCAGCCGCGGCTTTCATCCGACTATCCCGTCGGCGTTTTCAAGATCGCGGATGCCGACTCAATCGCTGACACGCCGGAGTGAGTCGGGCTCGAGTTCGGTTGAGCGCCGCACGCAGCGATCCTGGGTCTGGTCGCCCCAAAAGAACTTCTTTCCATCATCGCTCAGCGCGAAAACATCCTGGTCGACACAGGCCGACACTAGGAAGGTCGGAGCCGCACACCCGTTGGAGACGTCCTTCGGAACACCAGCGGTCAGATTGCAGTCGTCCAGTCCAAGCCCTCGGAGCAACGCTGCATCCGTGGTGAAGACCGTGAGGACCGATGAGCTATTGGTGCAGTCGACCTCGAACCCGCCGGAGATGGACGACCGCCGAAGCACTTTGCACGGACCCTTCGAGTCGTACTTCAGCACCCGCTGCGTGAGCGCCTGATCGAAGAACGCCTCCGTCGTGAGTCCCTGAGTCACAGTGTCCGGAGACGGAGCACTCTCGACGGTCAGCGTCTGCCGCAGGTACGCCGTGCCACCACCGGGTGCCGCCACCGGCGAGACGCGTTCGTACCTGCCGACGAGCCGCTGCGCAAAGGTCTCCTCGGCACGAGTGCGATCGCCACCGCCAAGGCCGGCGATAGCCATGGTCGACAAGACCAGCGACAAGACCAGAACCAATAGTTTTGTTTCGAAAGACGTGGGTCTCATGTTGGCGCGTTCCATTCAGAGGTTTCTATGCATAGGAGCCAGGAACAACAGACGATTTCAGCTCGCTACAAGCCTACGGTTCCCGACACCACTGTTGGGAGCGGATGCCGCCCGAGCCGGGCTCATTTCTCTTCGTTTGTGGATGTGTCGCTTACATTGAGTCAGCTTCATTTGACTTCAAACATAGCTGCAGCTTTGGACAGAGCTTCCTGCCAGCGCTTTCAAGATCACGGATGCCGGCTCACTAGAACGCGTAGGAAACCGCCAGCAAGCCGTTGACCGTGGAGTCCTTCACGGCGATCGGACTGTCGGCCGCATCTCCCAGCAGGCGGCTTGCGCTGACCGCGCCCGTCACGGACCAGCGCGGGGCGAACGAGTAAGTCAGCGACAGGTTGGCGCGCAGGTCGCGCAAACCTGCATCGGCGGTGTAGGTCGCATAGCCGCTGCGCTGCGACTGCGCCGGGGTAATGCCGAAGAACTCTTGCATGTACTCGTCGTTGACAAAGCTGCCGGCCACGCCGACTGCCAGGCGCCAGGACGCGCTGAGATCCGTGGAGTAAACGGCCCCCAAGTCAACCACCAGGCCCTTGTTGTCATTGCCGGCGCCGTAGCGCAGCGACGATGTCAACGTCAGTCCCTTCAGGGGGCTCACGTTGAAGAACGCGCCAACTTCCGCAGCCGCATCGATGTCGCCCAAGCCGCGCAAGCGCGGTGAACGCGTCTCGTCACGACCGAGGTCGGCGGTGACGCGCAGGCCGAAATCAAGATCCGGGCGCGAGGAAAAGTTGTAGCCGATGCCGTTTGACGTCCCGGCAAAGAAGCCGTTACGCCACTGATAGTCGAGTAACGGCACCACGCGCGTGCGGCGCTCGTCGGAGCCCAAGTACTCGCGGCCGGCGATCACGCCCAGCCCAACGAGGCCACGCTCCTCACCCGCCGGGCCAAACAGCCGTACCGCGTCAAAAGCCTGCGCCGCGGCGTCCGACGCCATGAAAGTGAGCAGGGTTGCAATGGGTGCGGCCAGGGCCGCGGAAGGCTTGAGATTCATGAACGCGTCTTTCTTGATCGATGGTCGGAAGACAAGCACGGGGAAGGCGGCAATCAGGTCGCAGGCAGAGAGGCAGGCCTGCGCCGCCACAGCCCAAGGCACCAGAGCCCGCAGGCGAACATCCAAGCGGACAGCAACGTGACCACGACGGCGACCGGCACCAGCTTCGGGCCGCCAAAGGTCGGCAGCATCAGCCCGCACAGGAGTACCGCCACGGCGACTGCGCAGATCGCCAGCGAGCGTGGTAGCTCACCACCCGCGAGCGCTGCAAGGCCGATCATCCCCACGGCAGCCGCCATGAAGAGGCTGACGCCAAGCACCTCTCCAATGCCACCCCCGTACAGCGTGAGGCTCAGGAACAGAAGCTCGATCGCGCCGCGTGAACCCGGGTCGGCCGCCGCGTGCGCGGCGGCGAGCGCGGGCATCACCGTGAGCCACCGCAGGATCCCGATGCTGCGCGCCAAGACCGACAGGGCGGTGAACGCGGCCGCGATTGCGGCCGCCGGGCGAAGCAAGCCTCCGAGAGATACGGCCGCAAGGCCGATCAGCGCCGGCGCGATCAGCACGGAGTACAGCAAGTACACGCCGTAACCGAGTGTCACCGCGTCGCGGGCAGCGTGGACTGCCGCGAGTTGCTCCGCTGGCGGCTTGCCGAGTGAAGCCGGCCAGCCGATCGCCGGGCCCAGGATGCCGACCGGCGCGAACGCGAGCAGCGCGACGGCGAGCAGCAGCACGCCGGTCGCCCGTCGAGCGCGGAGCGACGCCGCGATGAGCGGATTGGGGTGAACAATTGTGGACATCGGTTGAGAGGTCATGAAGGGCTCGTCAGGTCAGCGTCAACGACAGGACCGCGCGCCGCTCAAGCACGTTGCAGCGCGGTGGACGCGTGCGCCGGCAGCAGCAACGTGCGCAGCGCGGCGGCAAGCGCGGCATCCAATGGCGTGTGCGGCACGGTGCCTAGCACCTGGCGAAGGCGCGTCTCGTCGAGCGAGTGCGGCAAGCGCCACAGGTAGGACATGCTTGCCAAGGCCCGCCACGCGGGAACCAGGAGGCCAAACGTGCCGATCACAGGCCACGGCAGGCCGCCGTGGCGAAAGCCCTGCTCGGGTCGCACGCCGAGGACTTGGGCGGTGCGCTCGATCGCTGCAAGCAGTTGCGCGCCCGTCAGGGTGTGACCGCGGAAGTGCAGTCGCTCGAACATGGGGGCGCCCTCGCGCGTACGCCGCGCGGCGAGCAGCGTCAGCGCGGACGCCAAGTCGGGCAGGTAGGCCCAGGCGTGCGGTCGGTCCAGTGGACCCGGGTAGACAAGCTTGCCGCTGTCGATCGACTTGACGATCGCCCTGTCGAACCAGGAACCCGTACCGGCGCCGAAGAAGTCACCGGCTGTCAAGATCGACGCACGCAGCGTGCCGTGGCGGCAGCGCGCGGCCACGCGCCGCTCCATCTCCATGCGGATGCGGCCGTGCTCGGTGTCGGGCACTTGGGCTGCGTCCTCCGTGGTGTCCAGGCCAATCGACTTGCCATAGATGTAGACGTTGCCGGGCAGCAACAGCCGGGCGCGCAGCCGTTCGGCCACGCCGATGCAGGCATCAAGCAGGGGTAGCGCCTCCTGCGACCAGCGCGCGTACTGCGGATTCAGGGCATGCACGACGACTTGCGCGCCGGCCGCCTGCGCGGCCAGCAGGGTCGTGTCCTTGACCGAGGTTCGCAGAACCAGCGCTCGCACCGGCATCTGCGGGTCGGCATCGCGTCGCACTTGAGCCAGGACACGCCAACCAGCCGCGTCGAAGGCCTGCGCGGCCGCCAGCCCAAAGCGCCCGTTGGCGCCCAGCACGAGGACGATGGGTCGGATGGAAGCGTTCATGGAATGCTCGCTGTCGCGCGTGTGGTCGATGAGCGGCAGTTTGCGCATCCACGACGAATTCGAAAATTGCTGATATTGGAAATCTTGCCATACACTTTCGTATGGCGTACAGACGTATCCCAGCAACCAAGCAGCGCCCCGACCCGGTCGCGCAGGCAGCGGTGCCGCTGCTGGAGCGTCCCGAGAGCTTCAACTGGACGCTGGTCAAGAGCTTCCTCGCCGTGCTCGATGCGGGCAGCCTGATGGGCGCGGCGCGCGCGCTACGCGCTCAACAGCCAACGCTATCGCGCCATGTTGCCGAACTCGAGGCTCAACTGCGCGTCCCGCTGTTCGAGCGCACCGGCCGCGGCGTCACGCCCACCGCCGCCGCCCTGGCGATCGCCGATGCGGCCCGCCAGATGCAATCGGGCGCACTCGACCTACTGCAAGGTCTGCACAGGGCGCGCAACTCCACGAGCGGCACGGTGCGCATCACCACCAGCCATGTCGCGGCGACCTGGTTGCTTCCGCCGCTGCTGACGCGTTTGCAGCGCGAGGAGCCGGGCATCCAGATCGAGCTGGTTGTCTCGAATCAGATCAGCAACTTGATACGGCGCGAAGCCGACATTGCGGTGCGCATGGCGCGGCCGGAGCAAAGCTCCCTGGTCGCCCGCAAGCTCTTTGACATTCCGATCGTCGCGGCCGCGCACGAGAGCTACCTCACGGTGGCAGGGACGCCGCGCCGCCCCGAGGAGTTGATCCGCCACCGCCTGATCGGCTACGAGCGCGACGACACCATCGAGCGCGGCTTCGCCGCCATGGGCCTGCCGATCGCACGTGAACAGTTTGCGATCCGCACCGACGACCAGATCGCCTACGGCTGCCTGGTGGCCTCCGGCGCCGGGATCGGCTTCGTCACCAACTACACATTGCGCCATTGGCCGGGCGTGGTGCCGGTGCTGCCGCAGCTGAATATCCCACCGCTGCCCTGCTGGCTGGCCGTGCATCGCGAAATCCGCGGCAACCGGCTGGTGCGGCGTGTGTTTGACTTTCTCGCGGAGCACATCGTGGGCGCGTTGCAGTCGGCGCAGACATGAATCGCGCTCCACCTTGGCAAGACCATCCGGCGACGGCGCACGCCATTTCGCACGCGGTCGCCATGGCTGCGCTGCCGACCAGCGTCGGTAGGCCCGTTGGACCGTCGCCGTATCCGCGCAGCCAAGCCTCGGGACGACCTCGGTCCCACGAAGCACAGCCGGCTGGCGCATGCATTGCCTCCGGCATAGCGCGCATCCTCGAGCGACGCGTGACGCATCGCGCCGCGGACGTGGAAGCAAGTTTGTGTCGATTTGCTGACATGCGATCAGTGCCATGACAAAGACGAATGAACGACAGCCATGGTGCATCGCACCAAAGTCTGCTACCGTTATCGCATCGGCGTCCTTGAAAGAGGGTGTCAGCAAGTTGTCTCCTCCACCTTCTACAGGTGGTTACAGCCCGGGCACTGTCCCGGGCTTTTTTTGCCCGTGACGCCTGCCCTCTCGTGACCGAGCGCTACCGCAGCAGACGAGGCTCATGATCGGGCGCGACCGGGCGCGACCAGGCACGACAGGACGTGTCTACAGCAAAGCCAGCTCGGTCGGTCTGTCGGCGGGCGCGAATGACACCAGATTGCTCACCCTCACGCCCAGCAGGCGGACGCGCCGACGCAGCGGCACGCTGGCAAGCATGCCGCGCGCGGTGCGTGCGAAAAGCGCCGCTTCCGCCGTGGGCTGCGGCAGGGTTAGATCGCGCGTGACGGTCGTGAAGTCGTCGAAGCGCAGCTTGATACCGATCGTGCGCCCCATGATGTGGCGCCGCCCAAGGTCGGCCGCGACCTGGGTCGCCAGCCGGTCGAGGGTTGCGTCAATCGCCTCACGCTCGCTGGTCGGGTCGAGGTCGCGCTCGAACGTGGTCTCGCGGCTGCGCGACTTGGGCTCGCTGTGCGTCACCACCGGCCGTTCGTCCTCGCCTCGCGCCACGCGCGCCAGCCAATGCCCGCTGTGCTCGCCGAAACGCGCGATCAACGCCGTCAACGGCGTGCGCGCGAGATCGCCGATCGTGTGGATGTTCATGGCGGAAAGCCTGGCGGCGGCCTTGGGCCCAATGCCGTTGATGCGGCTCGCTGGCAGCGGCCAGATGCGCGTCGGCAGGTCCGCGACGCCGAGCACGACGAGGCCGTCAGGCTTGTCGAGCTCCGAGCCAAGCTTGGCCAGCAGCTTGTTGGGCGCAATGCCGACCGAGCACGACAAGCCGGTGGCGACGAAGACGTTGTGCTTGATCTCGCGCGCGACCGCGGCGCCCTGCTCGACTTCCACGCCCGGCACATCGGTCAAATCGATGTACACCTCATCGATGCCGCGGTCCTCGATGGCCGGCGCGATCTGGCCGATGGCGTGCTTGAACAGGCGCGAGATGCGGCGGTACTCGTCGAAGTCGGTTGGAAGGAACACCGCATCCGGGCACTTGGCCAGCGCGGTGCGCAGTGGCATGCCGCTGCGTACGCCAAAGCGCCGCGCCTCGTAGCTTGCCGTGGTTACGACACCGCGGCTCGTGGGCGCAGGCCGGCCGCGGCCGCCAACGATCACCGGCTGGCCACGCAACTCGGGCCGGCGCAGCAACTCGACCGACGCGTAGAACGCGTCCATGTCGAGGTGGGCAATACGTCGGTCCGATCGGATGGTGGTCATGACAGTTCTGGATCGCGCAGCCCGGGGAACAGCGCGCGCGTTGGCGATCCCTCTCAAGCGTGGCCGGCAACGCACTCCCCGACCGCCGTGTTCATCTCCCTCTGCACATTCTGACGCTTGCCGTGGTCGCGGCGCGGCCGGGCGGCATCGCATCGTTTGTGAACTTGATGATCGCCGAGCGCAATCGCGCTCTGGCCGGCGGCTAGCGCAGGCACCCTGCCTATGTCAGTACGATCTGCTGCACTTATCCAAGAAACTGCGGTTGTCATTGCTGCCAAACAGCGCAGATCGAGTGTTGGCGCGGCTTTCCGGGCAATTCCCGCGACTGCGGAGCAGTTGCAAACCGGTGATCGACCGCCGCTCAAATTGTTCAGTCGCGACAGCGACTTGGTGCGTCTTGCGGCCGTCAACTGCGGTTTTTAGGCTTATCGGTACGCTGGAAATCGCATCGGCCAGCGCCTGCGCGCGACGGCATGATGCAGACCGATCTGCCCCGACTGCGTCGGCACCGCCCGTGCTGGAATGCGCTTTCGCCGGTACCGACGGCCATGACTTTTGGAGCCCCCGCAGATGCGGCTCGAAGATCAACGCCCGAGCCAGAACATCGAAGACCGCCGCGGCATGGGCGGCCGCGGCATGCGGGTTGGTGGGGGCATCGGCATCGGCGGGCTGCTGATCGCCGTGGTGGCGATGTTCATGGGCGTGGACCCACGCATCGTGCTTGGGCTACAGGGCGGCGCCGAGCAGATCACGCAGTCGGTGCCGCAGAAGCCCCGCCCGGTGGGTGCGCCCAATCACGAGATGGGGCGCTTCGTGGCGCGGGTCATCGGCTCCACCGAGGACACCTGGCGCTTGCCGTTCGAGCAGCAGGGCGGGCAGTACGGCGAGCCGCGACTCGTTCTCTATGAGGGCGGCACGCGAACGGCCTGCGGCTTCGGCACCGCCACCGCGGGCCCGTTTTGCTGCCCACCCGATCGGACCGTGTATCTCGACACGTCACTCTTCAAGCTGCTGTCGCAGCGCTTTCGTGCGCCCGGTGACTTCGCGCAGGCCTACGTGATCGCGCACGAGGTCGGTCACCATGTGCAGAACCAACTGGGCATCATGGCCAAGATGCAGGAGATGCGGCCACGCCTGTCGGAGTCGCAGAACAACGCGCCGTCGGTGCGCGTGGAGTTGCAGGCCGATTGTTTTGCCGGGGTGTGGGCGTATCACGCGCAAAAGCGCGGTCAGATCGAGGTAGGCGACGTGGAAGAGGCGCTGCGCGCCGCCAGCGACATTGGCGATGACACCCTGCGGCGCGCCTCGCAGCGTCGCATCGTGCCCGAGAGCTTCACCCACGGCACGGCGGAGAAGCGTGTGCGCTGGTTCCGTACGGGCCTGCGGTCCGGCACGATGGTCGCCTGCAACACCTTCGAGGCAACAACGCTGTAGTTGGTTCGCCGCGGCGTTGGTCATGAACGGCTGCTCAGCCCGCGGGGGCCGGTCTCCGGCTCATCGGCACGCGGGGCGCTTGGCTCAGAACTGAAGTGGCGGCGGGCGCGGCGTCGCAGGCAGCCGCGCCGAATGCACGTCGCAAGGCATGCGGCGCCTGCCGGGCACGCACGCCCACCCAGACAAGCGCAGCGCGGCTCAACCCGCCGCACGCAGCGCACAACCCTCAGGGCATCTGAATCTTGCCGCCCCCGCCCATGCCCGGAATGCCGCCCGCACTGAAGCCGCCGCCACCCTGGCCCGGCAGCACGAGCGAGGACGCCTGCTGACGCCGCAGGTCCTGCAGCTCGCGCAGCGTGCGCTCGAACGCCTCGCGTGCGGCATCACCGTACTTTTTCACGGCGTCGGCGAGCGAGTCGGCCTCGATCTCGAAGTTGATCGGCAGCGCACCGACATTGGTCATCATCTGCGCCTCGCCGACAAACAGCTGCGAGCGCGAAGGGTCCGCGGTGCCCTGCGCGGTGATCGGAGTCATCACGCGCAGCGTGCCGATCTTCCGGTCGGTGATGAGTTCCTCGCGCCACAGGTCCGTGGCGTCCATGTTTGCGTCGCGGGGGTCCGCGTTTCGGTCGGCCATGGTGGGTTCCTTTCTGATTCGTCGGCAGCATAGCGTGCAAGCCACTTTGATCCCGCCGGCCCGTCGATGCCAGCCGGCTCAGGCTGTGCCCGCCGCGGACGGAAGCACGTACTAACGCTTGCATAAGTAATGCCAGTGCAGTATGCTTCGCGCATGCGATGCAAACGCGATACCGACGGTCGGTCGTTCGATCATCACTCGCTACAGTTGATGCGCCAGCAGGCGGTCAAGGCGGTGCGCAACGGGCAGAGCGCGGCCGAGGTGGCGGTGAGTTTCGGGGTCAACGAGCGGACCGTGTTCCGCTGGCTGGCCTCGTTTGCC
>JADCGX010000114.1 GCA_020248785.1 Burkholderiales bacterium
AGACGCCGGTGCGCCTGACCGACAAGCAGAAGAGGCTGCTGCGCGACTTCGACGCGAGCCTCAAGGAAGGCGGCACCAAGCACTCGCCGCAGACCAAGGGGTTCATGGATCGCATGAAAGGCTTCTTCACTGCCGAGTGAGGCCGAGCGGCATGCCGCCTGCGCCGCGGGTGAGCCGGCGCTCGGCAGCGGCCTCGGCGTTTGGCTGCCGCTCGATCCACGTCGAGCCGCAGGCGCGCTTGTCGGCCAGTGGCGAGCCCGGCTCGACCGCGCCCTTACTCTTGCCGGGCCGCTCCAAGGCGGCGCCTCTGGGCGACCCAAGCCCATCACTACGCCCGGCGTTCGAGAAGAAGCGATGGTGCTGGCGCGCTATGAAGAAAGACGACGACAGCGCCGACCTGGGCTCCACCCCGCCCACGCAACCCCAAGAAAGCACTCGACACGCTTCCTGCTCCTATAGAGATAGAGCGCGAATCTCGTCCGATCACCCGTGGTGCGTCGTGGTCTCACACCCGCGCGGCGAGTTCGCCAGGACCGGCAGCCGCACGACTGGTACCGAGCGCACGTTGGCCGCCTACATGCGGTTTACCTCTGGCGCCCTGGCTGCGGAACCGCAGCGACAACCCGTCGGTGCCGCTGAACGCCGAGATCCCACTGCGCGCCGTCGTGTTACGCATCTGCCCGAGCGAGCAGGCCGCTTCTCGGCGGTCCAAACAAACGCTCTTTGAGTAGAACGACCAGTGGGATGCGCGGCGCCGCCGTCGATGCAGCGGTGTGCCTGTCTTCGCCCCTCGGCGACACTGCTCGGGCGCGTCTTCCGGGAATCGAGTGTCGGACGGCGCGTTCACTTCAGTTCCTCCCCACCGTGATCGTCTTCGTCGTCCGAGGGGTCAACGATCCAAGCGCGAATGCGTGACCCGCGTGCATGGAACACCCGTTGTTGACCGGAGCCCAAAACGCGAAAACAATCTTCCATGCACAAAGGATGAACAAGCAAAAGCAGAAAATTGTGGTTAACTGTGGTCCCATTTGCCTCTTGACGACTCAGCTAAACGGCCGGCCTGAAGTGAGGTGTAGGTTTCCTGTCGACGTGCCAGAGCTTCTCTTTGGCGTGACTTGCCTTTCGGCGTCGGGCGACATGGCGCGACCGGCGGCTGCACTGAATCGATATGACGTTCTGTCCTGACGCCATCGCCGCCTGTGCCGACATCACGCGGCCGGTCCAACAGCGTGAGGCCCTCCGGTGCCTGTGGATCGGTCGTGCGCGCATGCCATGCACCGGCGGCACTCGGCGTGACGCTGGGCGGTTGGTCGTCTGCAATGACGATGCCCTCGACAGCAGATTCGGTCGCGATTCCGTCGGGCTCGATCGGGTGCGCGAGCTTGTTCCGGAGGCGACCGCTGCTCTCGCGTTTCGTTGGGTACTACCGGCCTACGGCCTGTCCGGGGCGATTTTCGGCGCCGTCGACGCCGGTCCGGACGGGGCAGCGCGGACGCGGGAATCGTGCGGATGCCCGCGTGAGCCGGGTTTCGCGAGCGGGGCGCGGCCGCTGCATGCCGGCTGTTTCAGGCACATCGGCGCAAGATGGCCGCGCGGGCACCGCTCAACCCTGACGCGCCCCGTCGGAACTCGTCCCCTCAGGCCGATGGCCGTTTGTCCCTGCAGCGTTCCGAGGGAACATCTTGACGCACGGGACCGACCCGCTGAGGCATCCAGGACTGGGTTTCGGGCGGCGGAGCAAAGCAGCCATGATCTGCGGACACCCGGTCTCGTGGAATCGTCCGGGATCCTCTCTGAGCCAAGAAGAAATTTACTGCGCGGCCCGATCTCGAGCCTGCGCTGCTCGGTGTACGCCTCTGTAGGGCCCTGTCGGTCCACACCATCTACGTCGGATGACGGCAGTTCCGACGAATCCACAGTCGCGGTGGCGCAGTCGTCGAGCGATCGCCATCGATAAGCCAGGAGACAACAATGAATCTGGAGCCCATACGGCTCGACGTACTGGGTGCGCTGCGGCTGACTGTCGGGCAGCATGAGATCCCGCGCGCAAACCTCGCCCGTCGCGGTGCGCGCGATCTGCTCGCCTACTTGAGCGTGGCGCGCGAACATCGCGTCCGCAAGGAAGAAGTCATCGATGTCCTGTGGCCCGATGCGTCGGCGGACGCGGCGTCGAACAAGCTGTACATGGCGCTGCATGCGTTGCGGTCGTCCGTCGAGCCCAACAAGCCGAACCGCGCCAGGGAAGGTTTCATACGCAGTTCCGGTCCGCACATCGAGCTGGATGCCGAGCGGGTACGGATCGATGCGGATGAATTCAGCCGCCTGACGAGCGGCGCCTCGGGCGGGGAGCAGGAGGCGGACCTCGTTGCGGCGGTCGAGCTGTATCGCGGTCCCTTGTTGGGCGAGGACATGGAGACGCCGTGGGTTGTTCCGCACCGCGAAGACTTTCGCATCCGTTTCCACAAGGCTGCGCTCCATCTGTCGCAACGCTGGTCGGGCAAGGGCGAATTGGAGCGTGCCATCGCGCTGCTGCTGCGTATCGTTCGCGATGACGTCACCAACGAGGCCGCGCGGCGCCAGCTCATACTTCTGACGGCGCAGCGGGGCGACCGGCCCGAGGCACTGCGTCATTTCGAGCAACTGGCACGTGCGCTGGCGGAAAATCTCGGCGTCAAGCCCGATGCCGAGACGCTCAAGTTGGTCGACCGCGTGCGTCGGGGGGATGTCTTCTCGGACGCGGCGCTCGCCGAGCAGTTCCGCACGGCCGCGCTTGCGGCAGACGCGAGAAGCGCCGAGCCGCCGCGTGTTCTCGTCGCGCCCGACTCAGACAAACCGGCGGCGACGGCAGTGGATCTGTACCCTGTGCCGGCTTCGTCGCATCTCGAAGCGCGCGCGCGCGATGTCGAATCGTTGTTGAATTGCGTGCACGCTGGCCGGCGCGTTCGGCTTCTTCTGCATGGACTGCCTGGCGTCGGCAAATCCGCCTTGGCGGCCAACGTCGCGGCCGAACTGTCGCGCCGCGGGCGTAAGGTGGCCTGGATCTGCGCCGCCAGCGTGGGCGGAGAGGGCGTGATCGGCGCGCTGCGCGAACTCGATGGTCAAGCGAGCAGGGGGCTGATCGACATCGTCTTCATCGATTCGCTGCAGCCGGGCGATCTCGCGCGAATCGCGATGCCGATGGAGAGCTTTTCCGCCGGCGTTTTCGCCATTGCGCGGTTGCCTTTCGAGCGCTTTCCCGGGATTCACTATCGCCTGGCGCCCCTGCGCGGCGCGGGTGCTCAGGCAGAGAGGCTCTCGGCGACCGAGGTCGAGTCTGGCTTGAGCGATGCCGAGCGTCTGTTCCTCATGATTGCCGAGCAGAACGGCATGGAACGCGGCGGTACGGCCGAGCCGCTTATTGGCGTGAGTCCTGCGCAGTTGCGCGCGGTGTGCCGGCACCTCGACGGCTTGCCCGCCCTGCATCAACTGGCCGCACGCCGGCTGGTTTACTGGTCCGTGGCGCAGCTCGAGCAGGCGCTTCGCAGGGATCGCGTCGCCGTGCTGACCGGGCCGTTGCCCGGGCGTAATTTCTCGGAGCAGGATGAACTTGCAACGGTGGTCACGCAGCTTGGCGCCGACGTTCAGACCGTGTTGTGCGCGCTGTCGTCGTCGGAGATTCCGCTGTCCGCTGCCGAGGTGGCCTCGATAGCGCGGCTGTCGCGAGGCGCCGTCGATGCGGCCCTGGAGGCGCTGTGCTCGGCGTCGCTGGTGCAACGTGAGCTCCGGGAGCGCGCCAGTCAGGACTTCGACCCGTGGCCTTCGGCGCGCTTCGCGCCGCTGAGCGGTCCACGCTGGTTGGCGCACGAGCGTCTTGCCCCAGCGCCGCGTCTTGCGCACTTGCGGCAGTCGTATGTCGAGTTTGTTTTAGGCAGGATGCAGGCCGCCTCGAACGGCACGGCGCACCCCGACAGCGTCATTCGATGGGCCGACGAGGCCGCCGGCGTGCTCGATTGGGCCATCGAAGCGGGCGATCACGAGACGCCGGCCGTCGTGCTGGGCGCGCTTCGTGGTCTCTGGCTCGCCGCCGGGGTCGACGGGCGCCTGCCGCCGATCCTCGAAGCGTGGCTGCAGCGTCCCGACTTGCCCGTCACCGGTGCCGCGCTGGCCCATCTGACCTTGTCCGTGGCGCACATGGATCGAGGCGATTTGCGCCGGGCCCTGGCGAGCGCGCGGGCGGCGCAGAGTCGCTGCCTCGATGCGGCTGGTTCCGCTTGCAGCGTGGCCGCGCTGCTGCAAGAGGCCAGGGTGCAGCGGCAGCTCGGCCATCGTCCCCGGGCGCTTGAGCTGATGGACCAGGCGGCGGGCTTGATGCGCACGCAGAGCACGTCTGGCGCGCCGGGTCGGCGCGCGCTGGAGTCGCAGACCCTCTCGGACAATGGCGCCAACAGCCTTGCGGTCGAATGCCAGCTGGAGCGCGCCGCCAATCTGATCGGTACGCGAGGCGCGGCCAGTCAGAGCAGGGCCCTTGTCGGCATCGTTTCGATGGCGCGAGACGTCGGCGAGAGCGCCTTGCTTGTGCGTGCCCTGGTGGTCCGCAGCCGCGCGGCGCTGGTCGACGCGCGGCCCGATCTGGCTGTGCAGGCGCTCGACGAGGCGTATTCGATCGCCATGGCGCGCGGCCTGCCTCGCATCCTCGGTAGCATCGGTTGCCATCGCGGCACGGCGCTGCTCGAACAGGGGGAGATCCAGGCGGCCTCGGAGTCGTTCCAGAGCGCCCTGGCGCTCGCCGGCGAGCACGGCGATCTGCCCACCTCCTGCGTGGCGTTTCGCGGTCTCGGCGCTGCGGCGCTGCTTCGCGGTGAGCGGGAGCTGGGTCTTGCCGCGTTCCAGCAGGCTCTGGCGATCTCACGCGGCGGGCGCTTGCCAAGGGAAGAGTATCGCTGCCTGGTCATGATCGCCGTGACGCAACTGGCCGGCGGAGACCCGGCGTCGGCGCGAGAGACGCTGCGTCGCGCGCTGATGCCCGAACTCGGCACCTCAGCCAAGGAACTCAGCGCGCTGCTCGAAGTCGCGGCCGCCTCGTTCATGCGCGAGCGGGACGGCCTGCGCGTTGCCGGACTGCTGCAGCGCGTTTCCGCTCGGCTGCAATCGTCCATGGGCTTGACGGCGCCGCGCTCCCCGCAGCTCCTGTTGCGCAGCGTGCTGGGCGACACACCCGCGCTGCCGCCACACCGCGGCGGCGCCGTCACCGCGCACGAGCCGAACAGCGCGGCTCCGCGTCCCCAACGGCAAGGTCGCGTGCGGCGTCTGCTGCGCGCCGTGCTCGAAGTGCATTGACTCCAGTGCCGCTGGGTTGAGCAGGTTGGTCGCGTCGGCGCCGGCGGGCGCGCACCGACTTGCATGGAAGGGCGCTGGGTTCCCGCCCGCGCGAGAACGACGGCCCCGGCGCGTGAGCCGTGTTGGCGTTGAACCGGATCGTTCTCCGCGGACGCCGGATGCAAGCGGACCCGCCCGCGCGAGCCAAGGTGCACGCCTGGGTCGAGCGCCCGAGCGCCTGCGAACGCTCCGTCGCGAGCGGACTGAGTTTGCGCCGAAACGCGGACCGGCCTGGCGGGGCTACGGCGAGCGGCGCAGGCGCGAGTTGGGGTCGCGCACTTGGGTCGCGCTATCGGTGGCTTGCATGCGCTAGGCAGATCCGCCCGCGCATCAGGTGTCCCGCGAGCAGCGGGCGCCTTGTCACGCTCGAGCGACCCCCGTCTCCGAAAGAACGCAACGCTTTTTTCGCTTGAGAGCGAAAGTTGTGCGCACGGCGTGCGTGCGACTCCGCGCTGCCCCGCTCCACCAGGGTCGTTTGGGTCGACGGAGTCTCTCGGCGCACGCGGGAAGATCGTCGATGCCGCGGCGCCGACTCGGGGAACCCCCGGGCCAAATGTCTCTTGCTGTCGCGCCGCCTGCCGGCCGCACCGCGCGGCACATCGTCCACGGACCGCCGCGAGGCGCCGGGAGTGCAAACAGCGCCAAAGGCGAGAAAGACGCAAGAGACGCAAGAAACGCGAAAGACAGCCGTAAGACCTGCGCTCGCTTCCCGGTAAGGCGCCGCCGACAGACTGCCTTCCATTGCAACGGGAGGTCACGTGGACGGCAAGCACTACAGTCAGACCGATGCGCGGGACGGTGCGCCGCAGAACTCCGAAACTGCGGTGCGCGTGGATACGGACCCGCTGCGCAAGTACGCGGCCTTGCTTGCAGCCTCGGTCATCGATCCGCTGCGACGTTCCAAGGGAATTCGACCGCTTGGCCTGGTCGCCGCGCTTGGTACCTCGGCCTGCCTGCCCGAGCTGACCTCTGCCTGGCTGATCGTGCTGGAGCTGACCTCCGCAGACACGCCCGCGGCCGCCTCGACCTCCTCGCACTCAGCGGCCATTTCGGCGTCGTAACGATGTCTCCTTCGACCATCGTGGACATCACCCAGCACGCGCTGGTGTTGATTCTGCTGCTCTCCATGCCGGCGGTTCTGACCGCGGCCATCGTCGGCGTCGGCGTGGCGATGCTGCAGGCGGTCACGCAAATTCAGGATCAGAGCATTGGTCAGGCGGTCAAGTTCATCGCCGTTTCCGCCGCGATCGCCCTTTCGGCGGCCTGGATCGGGAGCGAGCTGCTCCTGTTCGGTCAGTCCGTCATCAGGAATGTCGCGATCATGCGGGTGGTGTCATGAGCGCTGCCTGCCGGCCCGGACCGACGCTCGCGCCGACACCCCTGGCCTCGCTGGGACCGGCATTGCTGCGGCGGGGGGTCGCGGCGATCGTCACTGCGATCGCCGCGCTGGCCGCCGCGACTTTCGCGGCGTGGCTCGGGTCAGCTCACGCGGCGCAGCCGCACTACCGGTCGCAAGTCTGGGAGTACCAGGCCAACGGCGAGCAAGTGGCCGATGTACTCAGGCAGTTCGGTGCAAGCCAGGGGCTGCTGATCCAGGTCGACGAGGCGGTCCGCGGCGAGATCAGCGCGCGGCTTCGCTTCAACACCAATACCGTGCTCGACTCGCTGGCGCAAATGGCCGGGCTCACCTGGTACTACGACGGTGCCATCGTCTACGTGTATCCGGCAAAGGCCGCCCGAACGCAGGCCTACTCCGTCACCAGCGGCACGGCCGAATCGGTGATCGGCGTGATCAAGCGCACCGGCATCTACGATGCGCGCTTCCCGCTGAACTACGACGAGCCCTCCGGCGTCTTGCTCGTCTCCGGGCCGCCGCGGTATGTCGAGCTGGTCGGCGCCATCGCGCAGATCGTCGACGGCTCGGCCGGCAAGCGCGGTCTGGCCGTCACGCGCGTGTACACCCTGAAGTACGCGTGGGCCGACGACATGCGCTTTTCCGTCGGCGGCAAGGCGGTCGACGTGCCCGGCGTCGCCAGCATCCTGCGCGACGTGTTTGGTCAGGAAAAGGGCGGCGCGACGCGCTTGCAGCGCGTCGACGATGGTCAGGGAGTCGTGCAGAGGCTCGGGTCGGTCGCCGGCGGCACCGGTGGTGGCGCTGGCGGCGACAAGAAAGGCGGCAGCGCGTTGGAGCGAAACGCCGATCGGATGATCCGCTCCATCGTCGGGTCCGACCGCGCCGGCGCCGACGACACAAGCGCCTTCGATACCGACATCCCTCGGTTTCGCGCCGATCAGCGCTTGAACGCCGTGATCGTCCGCGACGTGCAGGAGCGTCACCACCAGTACGAGACGCTGATTCGATCGCTCGATCGCCAGCCGATGCTCGTCGAAATTGAAGCCACCATCATCACCGTCGAACGTAACGCGCTCGAGTCGTTGGGTGTCGACTGGGCCATCAACACCTCGAACGTGAGTGCAAGCGTGGGCTCCGGCACGACTCCGCAGCCGCCGCGGCAGGGCTTCGGCACGCTGGCCGATGCCGTGGGCGGCGTCCTGCCGCAGGGCGGCGTCGCGACCACGCTGTCCGGCAGCGCAGCGCGTAACTTCATTGCCCGCATCAACGCCTTGGCCACCAAGGGCGACGCGGCGATCACGGCCCGCCCGCGGGTCCTCACCATCGACAACAGCGAAGCGCTGATCGAAGATCGCAAGGACTTCTACGTCAGGGTTGCCAGCGCCTACGACGCGCAACTGTTCAACGTCAGCGCCAGCACCACGCTGCGGGTGACGCCCATGGTGGTCGATGAGGCCAGCTTCCGGCGAATCAAGCTCGCGGTGCGGGTGGAGGATGGCTCGATCACCGACGCCCGGGTCGATGGGGTTCCGGTCACGCGCAAGGCCGGTCTGGCGACGCAAGCCTTCGTCATCGACGGCGAAAGCCTTCTGGTTGGCGGCTATGCGGTCGACGAAGACAGTGCCGGCAGGACTGGCGTGATCGGGCTGTCCAAGATCCCGTTCATCGGCGCGCTGTTCACGAGCACCAGTCGCAACTCCCGTCGCTCCGAGCGGCTGTTCCTGATCACGCCGCGTGCGGTGCTGCTATGAGCGTCAAGACCCATCCCGAGCAGCGCGCGCCGGAAAACGTCGGTGCGTCCGCGCCCGCGCCGCGGCTCGCGTTGACGGTCACCCGCGGCCGCCACGACGGGGCTCGGGTCGAGTTGGCGCAAGGGCAGCACCTGATCGGCGCCGACGCCGACTGCGACGTCGTGTTGAGCGACGGCGGCGTTGCGCGGCGGCACTGCATCCTCGACGTGCGGGCGCACGACCTGACGCTGACCACGGTCGAGGCGTCGACGGTTCACATCAACGGCCACGCGCGCAGCGGTAGCGGGATCGTTGTACCCAACGGCGCGGCGCTTCTGGTCGGCGAGACCTGCCTCATTGCAGAACACCTGGTCGCGGCGCCCTTGCCCGTGGCAGCGGCCGCGCCCGGCGCAGCTTCGGCGCATCTCCCCGATGGCAGCCGCGCGTCGGGGCGCGTGATGGACTGGTTGGCCGCCTGGGGTGTCATGGTCGCCAGCGTGGCCGGCATCGGCATGGCGGCGACGGTCCCTAGCGCGATGACCACGTCCAGCGACGAAAGGCCCGTGTTCGACCTTCGGACTTTGGAAGCCACTTTCGGCGCAATCGGCGGCAAGGAGCTGCAGGTTCGGGTCGACAAGGACGGCCAAGTGCGGCTCGACGGTTTTGTCGGCGACGAAGCCGCCGCCGCCGAACTGCGCCGTCGCGCGGCCCAGATGCAGGCACTTCCGATCGAGCACGGCTACCAGGTGGTCGAGTCGTTGCAGCGACAGATCCTGGGCTACCTGGCCGAACGCAACATCCGGCTGACTTACCGTGGTCAAGGCACCTTTGTGGCGTCGGGCCGTGCGCTCAGCCACCGCTTTCACCAGCGCGCCGCCGAGTTGAGCAACGAGCTGCGCGGCGTGGTCGAACTGGATGTCGGCGCGGTCGACGCGCCGCATCCGCCGGGTGAAAAGCGCCCTCTGCCCCTGCGCATCGTCAGCGTTCAGCTATCGGCGCCGGCCCAGTTCTCGACTTCGGATGGTGTGCGTTACTTCGTCGGCGCGAGGCTGCCCGACGGCGCCGAGGTCGTCAGCATTCAACCAGATCGGGTGTTGTTTCGCCGCGAGGGACGCTCGATCGTTTATCCACTTTCTCGCGAGGAGCTAGGAAATGACGACGCTAAATGAAGACGAAGCGCGCGAACTCTTTGGCAATGTCGAAGAGACCCTGATCGCCGACGAGAGCGGCACCAACGCGCGCAGGATGATTGATTTTTTCAAGCTTTGCGCAGCACGCGTGAGAAGCGTGGCCGCCGACGCCCCGGCCGAAGAGCGCACGGAAGCATCGGCCGTCTTGTCGGCACTCGATGCCGCCAGCGAAATCGTCGAACAGGTGTGGGCCAATGTCCACGCCAAGAAAGCGCTTCCCTAGATCCGGGGCAGCGGCGTTCGGCTCCAGCGCCCTGGCGCCGAGCGTCAAATCCAATGGGCGCTTGTTTCCTTCTTGAAAGGAAGTGTCATGACAGCAGCAACCCCAACCGCCGGCGCAGGCGCCGGCCCGAATGCGCTTGGTACGCAGAACGCGTTCACCCAGATGCCGCGTAATCCGGACGGCACGATGAACTACACCCGCTGGTCGGAAGACCAGGTCGACGATCAGCGGCGGCAATTCGCCGCCATGAAAAGGGTCTCCGAGGCGATGACGGACATCACGTTTCAGAAGTCCGCTCTGGAAGCGATGCAGTCGGCCCAGAAAGGGCGGGCCGACAAGTTCGCCGAGCAGATCAAGGACATGTATCGCTGACCTGCTGGCGCCGCGCAGACGGGCCACCGGCCCGCGCAGCGCACGGTACCAGCTTCAAGGTACCGCTCGCGGTGGCTTTCTGCCCGGCCCATGCGCAACGGTATTTCACGGAGACTGCGGATGCATTCGCTCAAACAACATCTCCAGCGCGGGTCTGCTCAGCCGCGTGCGTCGGACCCGGCCTTCAATCCCGTGGTCTACGGATTGAACATGACTGCGCTGGCAGGTCTGGCCCACGACATCGACCGCTCCAACGAGGTGTTTCGCGTCACGCGCTGGGCGGTCAGTTCGCCGGCGAGCCTCGACACCGCCCGCGCCATTGCGCTCGCCAAGGCCGGCCGGGCCGAGGTGGCCGAGGAGCTGCTGCGCTCTGAAGTTCTCAGCGTGTGTCCCGAGCACGAACACGGTCAACTGGTCCTGGCCTCGTTGATCATGATGCGACAGGGCTCGGGCTGGCGCGAAATCCTTGAACGGCTGCAGGCCGTTGGCGAAGACGAAGAGATTCGTCGCGCGGCGATCGAGTCGCTCGAGACCGTGGACGCCTAGCGGCGAGGAGGACTCACCATGGCCGTCACGCCAGTAAGGGGTACTTCCCCTGCCAACGTGCCCGGCGGAGCAGGGCAGCAGGGTCCGAGCACCGCCGCGCAGGGGAAGCAGTTGTTCAATCAGGCCGCCGGCATGAAAGCCGGCAACCCGCCCGGGGCGGCGGACGGCGCCGACCAAACCCAGGCGGCGGCTAACGCAAGTCGAACTGGAAAGGACATCGCCGATGCCAGCAAGACGATCGAGAAAGCTAAGCAAGACGTCGCTACGGCACAGGGCATGAATGAACTAATGACGTACTGGGTCAAGAGTTTGTGGAAAAACTAGAGCAGGAATCTAGGAAGCAACCCCCTCAATAACTTCAGGAAGATGTCATGGTAGCCACCGTTAACAATTCCCCCGCTGCGGCGGCGGGCAAGAAAACTGCCGATCTACCGCAGCAGGCACCTGCGACTGGCGCTTCGGCGCTGCGTCTGAACAATGCTGACGGTAATGACTTTGCGAAGATGTCTCGTTCCATCGTTGTGGACTACGGCGAAAAAGTATCGCCGCGCGAAGTCAAGGCGCTTTTGGAGCGTTACGAGTTACTACAGCCGTACCAGCCGCCGCACAACGCACTCGAGACGGGTAACCGCCTTGGGGTCGATAACCACATGCGTCAACTACTCGGCGAACTCCAACAGCACGCGCAGTCCGGGAAACTGTCGAGGTCCGATTTCGATCGGATTTCCGCGGCAGTTATCCAGGTCAAGTTGGATCCATCGGCGGCCTCGCACAGGAAGGCAATTTTTGCCGTTACGGAATCGATGAACAGGGAACTTCTCCCCGAAGGACAAACGGCACGTGCCAGGGATCAGCTAATGCAGACCGTGATCGAGCGCGGCAACTTTGGTGATGATCGTAATCTGAGGGAATGGTCCACAATGGTCTATGACCCTGCTAGTGGCAGGCTCTTCGCTCCGAACGGTACAACGATAGATCACGAAAGCAATACGGAGAAGGCCTACCATATCTTGACAACGCTCGACCCCAGCGCCGTGGATGGGACTGAGATGGACGCGTTCCGATCTCAGATAGACGAGATGCTCACCCGGGGTAATGGCTTCTTTAGCGATGCCGACATTCAGCGTTTGACGGTATTGCGTGATCTCGCAAACGACGAACGTCGCTTCGGAGACGACGAAAGTCGCGGCGTTTTGTGGCGTACGCAGCCGGTCCCGATGCCGCTTCCCCCGGTGAACACGATTCAGCCGTTCCCGATCAAGTTTATGCGAGATGAACAAGCAATTCTCAAATTCTGAAACTACGAATGCAAATGAAAGGAAGATGTCATGGTAGCCACCGTTAACAATTCCCCCGCTGCGGCGGCGGGCAAGAAAACTGTCGATCAACCGCAGCAGGCACCTGCGGCCCGCGCTTCGGCGCTGCGTCTGAACAATGCCGCTGCCGGCAATGACTTTGCTCAGATGTCTCGTTCCATCGCTGTGGCCAACGACACAGTATCGCCGCGCGAAGTCAGGGAGCTTATGAAGCGTTACGAGAATCTAGAGCCGTCCCAGCCGCCGCGCAACGAAATCGAGAAGGATAACCGTGCTCGGGCCGACGCAAGCCTGAAACAATCCCTCCGTCAGCTCCATGAGTTCTCGCGGACCGGCGAGCTGTCGAGGTCCGATTTCGATCGGATTTCCAAGGCAGTTGAGCAGGCCAAGGTCGAGCCATCGACGAGCTCGCTCAGAAAGGCAGTCTTTGCCATCGAGGATCCGATAAACCGTGCCACCCGCCAGGGTGGAGGTTCAGCCGTTCACAGGGATCGGCTGCTGCAGGAGCTGATCGAGCGCGGCAACTTTCGTGATGATCGATTCGATCCGAATTGGGCTGCGTTCAACTATCACCCCGAGAATGCCGTGTACATAAATCCTCAGTCCGGTTACGGGACAAAACACCAAAGCAATGTGGAGAAGGCGTACTCCCTGCTGTCGACGATCAATCCTAATTCAGTGGATGCGCAGGAGTTGGGCGCTATCGGAAGGTCGCTGAGCGACGCGGTCAGCCGCGGCAATGGCCTCATCAGCGACTCCGATTTCGCGCAGCTGGAGAAGTTGGTTGCTATCGCGTCCCGGTCATAACGAGTCGCATAAGCAGCCGATGCCGCTTCCCCCGGTGAACACGATTCAGCCGTTCCCGATCAAGTTTATGCGAGATGAACAAGCAATCCTCAAATTCTGAAACTACGCATGCAAATGAAAGGAAGATGTCATGGTAGCCACCGTTAACAAGTCCCCCGCTGCGGCGGCGGGCAAGAAAACTGTCGATCAACCGCAGCAGGCACCTGCGGCCCGCGCTTCGGCGCTGCGTCTGAACAATGCTGCTGCCGGCAATGACTTTGCTCAGATGTCTCTCGTCGTTGCACTACCGAGCAAACTACCGAACAAACCACCGCACAAAGTATCGCCGAGCAAGGTCTCGGATCTTATGAAGCGTTACGAAACGTTAACGCCGTCCACGAAGCCGAGGAACCCTCTTGAGCAGAAGTCGCGCGATGCAATCAACGGAAGCATGCGTCAAGCCCTCGATAAGCTCTTGAAGTTCTCGAAAACCGGCCACCTGTCGAGCGAAGTCTTCGATCAGATTTCAAAGGCGGTGGTCGAGGCGAAGCTCAATCCATCGGCAGGCACGCACAGAAAAGCACTCTTTGCCATGGAAGACCCGCATGTCCGTGCAGGGCTCGTTAAAGGAGAAACAGCGGGTTTGAGGGCTCAGTTGTTGCAAATGGTGATCCGGCGGGGAAATTTTGCTGATGATCGCGGCCAACCGGATTTGAGGTTTTGGCGGTATGACCCCCAGAATGCCGTGCACGTCCGTAAGGACGGTGCGACGATAGATCACCAAAGCAATACGGAGAAAGCGTATTCCATAGTGTCGAGCCTCGACCCCAACTTTGTGGATAAGACTGAGATGGGGGAGATCCGAACTCAGTTGCGCGACATGCTTGTCCGGGGTAACGGCTTCATCAGCCACGCGGACATAGAGCGTCTAGCGTTGATGCGTGATGTTGCAAACGAGAGTCGCGGCCATAGCGACTGGCATACGCAGCCGATGCCGATGCCGATGCCGATGCCGATGCCGATAGCCGATAGCGAGTGGCGTACGCAGCCGCACCCGATGCCGACGATTCCCCCGGTGAACACGATTCAGCCGTTCCCGATGCCGACGATTCCCCCGGTGAACACTATGCCGGTATACGGCAACCCTCCTGTCAGCGCTCTGCCGGTGTTTGGCAACCCCGCGAATCCGCCCGTCAGCGCTCTGCCGACGTTTGGCAACCATCCGATGGCGCAGGCCATGCAGGGCGTGTTTGACGCCCTGATGAAGCAGCTCGGCGTCAACGCGCCGTTTCCGTCGGCCGCTCCTGCGGTCATGCCCGTGGGCCGGGATCTAAAGACCGGCGATCGGGTGGGGCCGAACGTTGATTGGCGGCAGATGTACGGCGACCAGCCGGGATCGAACTTCCTTGTCGTTCCCACGCAGATGGCCAATGAGGCGCGTAACCGCCTGGCGCTGGGCTACAGCAACGCGGATGTTTCGCGCGACATCTGGACCCAGTTCAAGCAGGAGTGGGGTGACGTTGCCACGTCAGTTCCGGTGACGCGGTTTGGCGACGCGCCCAACCGCGTCGGTATCCCGGAGCGTCCTCTTCCTCCGGTGTGGCAGCCTCCCCTGCCTCCCGTCGGGCAGCCTAGGCCCGAGCCTCCACTGCCTCCCGTGGGGCCTCAGCCGCCGCTGCCGCCGCCGGTGCAAAGGCCGTGGGGCGCGATCGACCACCGCGATGGCACCGGCTCCATCGACATCGGGACCCACACCATCAGGCTGAACGAGAAGTCTTCGGAGTGGGTGGTGACGGACAAGCAGACCGGCAAGCAAACGCGCATCTGGGGTGATCCGCACGTCGACTACAACAATGACGGCAAGACCGATCTCGATTTCAAGGGAAACCTGAATCTGATGCTGGGCAATACGCGCATCCACATCCAGACCGTTCCGGCGGGCAATGGTCAGACCTTTAGTTCGCGCCTGACCATTAGTGACGGGCAGCAGGCGCTGGTGGTCAACGGCTTGTCGCAAAAGAACACGAAAGGTGTCGACCAGGACGGCAAGATGAGGATCATCCGGCTGGACCGCGATGCCGCCGCGCGGGCCTACGACAGCAATTGGGGCGATCAAGTTGTCCACCAGGGTCAGGACGGAGCGTGGTACGTCGCCGCCGGCCAGTTGAAGCAGGGTGCGCTGAAGCTGGGCGCCGATGGCAAGGAGCGCGTCGACTTCAGCAAGGTCGACGGCAGCAAGCGTCTGCCACGGTTCGGCGGGCCGGTCGGCGGCGGCTTCACCATCACGGATCGGGAGCAGATGACTGCGGCGCTGCGGATGATCATGCAGCAGATGATGGAGCTGATGCAGCGTATGCAGGGCGGCGTCCCGCGGCTCGGAGGCTAAGTCGATGGGTGTCATCAACGCAATCGGCCGCGCGGTCGGCAGCGTCTTCGGCGGCGGCGGGGGCAACCCCGCCGCCGCTGGCGGCAAACCCGTGTCCGCGGCGGAGGCCGCGCGCTTCGCCGGCATGATGTCCGCCGGCGCCGCGCCGGCGACCGGAACCTCGGGTGCCAGCCCTTGGGCGCCCGCCGGTGCCCTCCCAGGAGCGACTGGCCTGGCGGGCGCGGCCGGCATCGGGCCGACCCAGAGCCGCAGCGCGATGCCAGCGCAGGTCGCCTTGCCGATCGACAGGCCCCAGGCGGGGTCCGAGTCCATGCTTGGCCCAGCGAGCGGTCAAACGCAAGAGGCGCAGCAGCAAGCCGAGCGCGAGGCGGAGCGCGACGAGGAGGTTCGAGAACACAGGGCCGAAGAGAAACAACGCGCGAGCCTCGAGCAAACCGAGGAGGAGGTCCGGGACAAGACCGAAGTCGAAGCCGTGGACCGCGCCGAGGCAGGAGACAGCCTGCGCGACGAACGGCGGTTGCAGGACCGCCGCCTGGTCCAGGGTGAAGAGCAGGTGCTGCGCGCGGATGCCGAGTGGCAACGCCCCGGGCAGCCGCAGGACCCGGCAGTTCGTGCGGGTCGGTAACGGGTTTTTGTGAGGAGTAAGGGCTCATGTTGACGAACGATGAAACGGAGTACCTGGTGGCCGCCGCGACGGCCGGTTGCGATCACTTGATGTCGGAGCAGGTCGAGCAGATCGAGGACGGCATCCGCAGCCACGTCATCCGGCAGCCGCACCTGGTGGTCTCGCTGGCGCTGCTGTCGGTCTTGCGGCGCAAGCATGAGCGGGCGATTGCGCTCTATCGGCTCATGCTCGATCTCATGCCCGACCAGTGGCGGCTGCGGGCGTTGCTCGCCCGCATTCATTACGACCTGGGTGAACCGCAATGGAAGGTCGAGATCGGCCGCGTGCTGCGGCACGTGCATGACCCGCATTGTCTGTCCACGGTGCGCAGCTTGTTGCCGGATGTGCGCGAAGAAGTTCTGCTGGCGCTTGCCGCGAACGCGAGTCCGACCGGCCATGGTGCCACCCCCGGGGCGACGCCGGCCGCCGCGCGGGTCCGCTGGGCGAGCTAGACGTCGAAAGAGGCAGTCAAGTGGATACCTACATCAGCGCGCACTGCACGGCGGTCTCGCGTTGCGCCGCGGCCGATCAGGCGTCTGCCGGTGCCGCCGACCGCTTCTCTTCCATGATGCGGGCCGGCGACGCCGGTGGCGCCCCGCCCGGCGAGTTTCTCAATGGCCCGCCGTCGGCAGCGCCGCTCGCGCTGCCGGACGACGCGGCCCGCATGGCCGACGTGGTCAACGAACAGAATCCTCTGGAAAAGCGGCTGATGGCGCTGATGGAGTCCGGCTATGCGCCTCGCACGCACGAGGAGTCGATGCGCTGGTCGCTGGCGTGGAGCAACGCCGCCATTCAGAAGAGCGAAAAATCGGCGCTGATGTCGATCGTCACGAACTCGGTGCGTTCGTCGATCGACGGCACCAAAACCCTCTTGAATACGCAGGCCTAGCCATGTTGCAGCAGGGCAAGCGCGCATTGCTCCGGGTGTCGGCGATCCTTGCCGTCTGTCTGGTCGTGAGCGGCTGCAAGACGGAGCTGTACAGCGACATGACGCAGGCGGAGGCCAACGAGATGCTGATGGTCCTGGCGGAGGCCAGCATCGAGGCCTCCAAGGTACTGGGCGGCGACAAGCTGTGGAAGATCGAGGTCGACAAGGCCGACCTGGCGCGGGCGGTTCGTGCCTTGCGCTCGCAGGGTTTGCCGCGCGAGCGCTTCGCATCGATGGGTGAGGTGTTCAAGAGGGAGGGCCTTGTGTCCTCACCGTCCGAGGAACGCGTGCGGCTCATGTATGCGATGCAGCAGGAGTTGTCCAACACCTTGAGCCGGATCGACGGCGTGATCACCGCGCGCGTGCATGTGGCGATCCCCGCCAACGATCCGCTCGCGAGCAACATCAAGCCGGCCTCGGCCGCGGTGCAGGTGCTGCATCGGCCGGATGCGAAGCTCGAGTCGATCGGCGCTGCCATCAAGGAGCTGGTCACGCGCTCGGTGGAGGGACTGCCCTACGACAATGTTTCGGTGGTGTTCTTGCCGGTCGCGCGTCCGGTGGTGGGGGGCGCGCGCGGGAACGACGCCGGGTCGACCGCGTTGCTGCTGACGATCGGCAGCATCCTCTCGGTTGCCATCGCCGGCGCTCTGATCGTGTGGCGCTTTGGCCATCCGCTCGGATCGGCTCTGCCGCAGTTGCGGTTACGGCTGCGCTCGCGCTCGCGCGACTCGGCCGCTTTGCGTCAGGAGGGCGCGCGTCAGGTCGCGCCAGCCGGGGCGGCGGAATGAACCAGGCCGGAGCGGATCAGGTGGACCAGGTGGACCGGCTGGCCCAGTTGTCGCAGTTGGCCCGGGCGGCGCTGACGCCATTTGAGGTCATCGACGCAGCCTGGTGGCAGCCCATGCTGCCGATCGAGGCGCGTTGCACCCGCGTCGAGGTTCGACGGGCGTTGCGCGCGGCCGTCCTGCGCAAGTGGGCGCCCGAGATGCCGCCGTGGGTTGGCTTGCCGGCGCGCGAGCCGGCGCCGTTCGGCCTGACGCCCCGGTTGGCGCAGCGCGTCGCGCCGGTCCTGGCGGCCGGGCTTCACCGGCGCAGCTTGTCTGCTCTGGTGCGCGGCGCCGAGGTCCGCGAAGTCCGCGGGTGCTGGGGCGCGGAGGTCGTCGATTGCGCTTTGGCGCTGTCGGCTCCGCCGCTCGAAGTACCGCCGATGCCGACGCCCTGGCGCCTGGTGAACGCCGCGGATCTCGCGGTGATTGGTCGTCGGCTCCTGCACGTGGCTGTCGCCCAGTTGCCCGCGCCCTGGGCCGCGCGGCTGCGCCTGCGACTGCCGCCCGATGCGGCCGATCGTGTGCCGGCTGCATGTCCCGCGCCGCTGGCCGAAGCGCTCGCTCAAAGCGGTGCGGCGGCAGCCGGCGCAAGCGATGCCTGGTGGTCGTGGCTGACGCAGGCGATTTTGGCCATGCAGTTGCGGTCGGAGGTGGCCAAATGAGCGGTCGGCCGTCGTTGGCGAAGCGTGATGGCCGGGCCTGGCGGCCGCACTTTCTCGCCTTGCCGGCCGCTGCTGGGGCGAGCCTGCTGGGACCCGTGCTCACCCCGGAGACGCTGCATGTCGTCGATGCCGTCGACGATCTGCTGCTGCGGGTGGGTCAGGGCCTGGAGCACGACCTGGCGAGCGCCAGGCAGGAGTGCGCCGCGCAGCTCGAGCAGCAGCGCAACAGCGCGTTGGCCCAGATCGACCGCGAGCGCGTCGCCGCGATGCTTGCCGTGTCGGCGCAGCAGGCCGCGCTCGTCGAAGCGATGCGGCCGGTGCTGGCGCAGATCGCGCTGCGCGCGGTCCGCTCCGTGGTCAACAGCATCGATCCGGCCGACTGGTACTTGCAGATCATGACCCGCATGGACGAGGCCATTCGCGCCGAGGAGCACGTGCAGATCGTGGTCGCGCCGCTGCACAAGGCGGCGGCCGAGCGGGCGTTGCAGGCCTGGCGCCAGCGCTGCGGGCGGCCGGTGGGCGGCGAGGTCGTGGTGGACGAGGCAATGGGCGCCTCGCAACTGCGCCTGCGCAATGCCGGCGGCACGATCGACGCGGACCTCGACGAGGCGCTCGCCGCGATCGGCCGCTCGATCCAGGCCGTGACCAGGACGCTCGACATCACCGAGGCCTTGCAGCCGCTCCAGGAACGCTGGGGCACATCCGAAACTTGTGCGGCAGACGGCGGCAACGTGCGCGCCGCAGACCGTGAAGTCAACCTGAGCGAGGTATGCGATGGCACTTGATCCGAGCAGCAGAGCGAATGTTCCGAACGTTCGCATCACCGTCGATTTTCCCCAGCAGCAGAAGTCGCCGTCGCAGCACTCCAGCGGCCAGGTGGGCACAGACTTGTTCAAACGCGTCAGCGAGGCGATCGGAAGCGCCCTGGGCCAGATGCTGCCGTTCATGCCATTCAACAATTCAGGCAAGGCGGGCGTCGACGCGGCGCAGGAAGCGATCTTGCGGTCTCCGGCCAATCGGCTCGGCGCGCAGCCGTCCCCCGGGGGCACGGACTTCGGCGGCCCAGCGCGAGGCGGCTCCCCGGGGCTGCAGCAGTCCGCTGGGCAGATCCAGCGGCAGGAGGCTGGCCAGATCCGGCTGCAGGAGGCTTACGGCGCCCTGGGCTCGCTCGACGCAAACAAGGTCGATGACGACGCGATGCGCCTGCTGCAGGACGTGACGCAGCGTTTTGGCGGCGAGCTCGATGCCAAGAAGATCGAAGACCTCGGAAACCGGTCGCGCGTGACGCTCGAAGACGCGCGGAAGGCGCTGGACAAAGCCTGGGAGAGTCAAAGCGACAAGTCCGGCCCCTTCAACGACTTTCTCACCGTCTTGGGCAATCGTACGGCCGACCTAGATAAGCGCAAGGCGCTCGAGGAAAACTTTCAGACGCTCGGCGCAATTCGGGCCAACCGCAACGTCTCCAACGCCACGATGGGCATGCTGCAGGAGGCCGTCAAGGGCGGGGGCCTCGATGGCAAGACGCTGGCCAAGTATCTCAATGAGGCCGGCACGACGGTCACGCGAAGTGAGGCCCGGGAGGCGATCGAGCGCTCGCGTCAGCAATACCAGCGCGATCAGGGCGGCGTGTATGCCTAGCTCGCAGGTCTTGCCGGGGACGCGGGACTTGCGCGGATACCCGCGCGAGCCACGTTGCGCGCGTGGGGCGCGGCCGATGCACGCAGGCATCGGCCAACGCTTGGGCACGATGGCCGTGCGCCGTCCGGCCTCGCAACGGCGGTGGCGCGGCGCCAACCCGCGGTGCCCCGGTCGTGCCAAGCGGCTTTGGCCGGTTGCCGGCGGTCGCCCCAGCAGGCACGGAAAGGTCGTTCATGCGCGGGGGCGACATGGCGAACGCCCCGCGGCGGCGAGCGCAGCGCCCCGCGCCGCGCGGCGGTGGGTGCGGTTCGATCGGGGCTTTCCGACGCGTGCTGTCCCGTCGCGGCATTACCCGGTTGTTCGTGAGCCTGAACGTGACGAGCCTGCCGTCGCCTTGCAGGCACAGGCACGGCGTGCGCTCGGGTCGGCTCGCAAGCGGGTGCGATGCTCCTGCCGGACCGGCACGCTGCGTGCCAATCGACCGCACGCGCCGCGAACCACCGCGCCCGCGTACCTGCTGCCCACCGGATAGCGAGTCATCATGTTCCGTACAGACACCGACGAAGACCACGCGCGCGGCTTGTGCGCCGTCCTGTATCCCTGTTCCGCCGAATTCGTGCTGCGCGTGGTGCCGGCCGATCTGGCAGCCAGTTCCGTCAGTACGCTGGAGCGCGACGGCGGCGCCGCGACCGAGTCGTTTGAAGCGCCGCCGCCGGCCCAGCCGCCCCATGCGGGGGTGCAAGCGCTGCGCGAGCAGCTGATTGCGGAAATGGACGTGCATGTCGTCGACGATGCGGACCGCAACCTCGTGCTGCAGCCGCTGGCGGCACTGCACGCTCGGGTCGGTGCGGCGGAGCTGGCTCAGGTGCGGCGTCTGCTGCTGGCCGCCTTGCGACTGGTGCTGCACGCACGCTGGAACGAAACGCCCGTGCGGGCGCGCCAGGCGCACTGCGTGAGCCGCTTCGCGTGCGGGGCGGACGCTTCGAGCTTTCCCCTGCTCGTGCCTGCCGCATGTCACGCGCTCGAGCGCGAGGCCGAGCGCCTGGACCGTCTGTGGCTCGAACAGATCGACGCCGTGCAGGTGCAGGACGTGGGCTGGCTGGTCTCGGATGCCTACCTGTCGGCACGCCGCTTCCTTCGGCGTGCCGTCTCGGGCGCCGGCCGCGACGAAGTCCGACGGACTCGCCCGGCGGCCCGAGCAGGCTCGACATCCGGATGGACGCACACGTCCATGCCCCGCAAGTCCGCCACCTCCGCATGAGCGCTGCCCCGCTCGACGCCGACCTCGAAGGCGCGCTGGAGCGCGCCTTCGAGCGGGTCGGGATCCCCGTGAGACGGCGGGGCCGCGTGCGCGAAGCCATCGGTACGCTGGTTTTCGCGAGCGGGATCGATACGGCCGTCGGCGAGGTGTGCGATCTGATCGCCCCGGACGGCAGCAGCGTGCGCGCCGAGGTCGTCGGCGTGCGCAAGGATGGCGTGCTGTTGACGCCCTTCGGACCCATGGCCGGCGTCTCCACCGCCACCGAGGTCGTGCCCTGCGGCGGACGCCACCGCATCGCGGTGGGCGAGTTCCTGCTCGGCCGCATCGTCGACGGCTTTGGCGTGCCGATCGATGGCCGCGCGGCGTTCCCCGCCGGTGCGCGCGAACTCGACGTCGACGCGGCGCCGCCGCATCCGCTGTCGCGCCTGCCGATCGATGCCGTCTTTACCACCGGGGTCCGGGTGCTGGATGCGCTCACGACGGTCGGGCAGGGACAGCGGATCGGGTTGTTTGCGCCGGCAGGGGTGGGCAAGAGCACCCTGCTTGGCATGCTCGCCCGCGGCGCGCAGGCCGACGTCAACGTGATCGCCCTGGTCGGTGAACGTGGCCGCGAGGTACGCGAGTTCGTCGATCACGTGCTGGGTGCGCAGGGGCTCAGCCGCTCGGTGCTGGTGGTGGCCACCTCGGATCGATCCGCGATGGAGCGGGCCCGGGCGGCGCTGGTGGCGACCTCGATCGCCGAATACTTTCGCGCTGCCGGGCGCAACGTCTTGCTGATGGTCGACTCGATCACGCGCTATGCGCGCGCGCAGCGCGAGATCGGCCTGGCGGCGGGAGAGCCGCCCACCCGGCGCGGCTTTCCGCCGTCCATTTTCGCGGCGCTGCCGCGGCTGCTCGAGCGCGCCGGCAACGACGCGCACGGACGGATGACCGCGATCTACACCGTCCTGCTCGAAGGCGAGGACGTCGACGATCCGATCGGCGAGGAAGTGCGCTCGATCCTCGACGGGCACATCGTGCTGTCGCGGCAGATGGCCGAGCGCAACATCTACCCTGCGGTCGACCCGCTGGCGAGTCTGAGCCGCGTGATGTCGATGGTTGCCGCGCCCGCGCACCGCGACGCCGCCGGACGCCTGCGTTCGCTGCTGGCCAAGCTGCGCGAAGTCGAACCCCTGTTGCAGATGGGCGAGTATCAGCCGGGCGCCGACAGGCTGGCCGACGAAGCGCTGCGCAAGAAGGACCATTTCGGCATGTTCCTGGGCCAGCGTACCGACGAGAGAACGGACTGGGCCGAAATGCTCCGCGGCCTCTCTCACGTGGCCACCGGATGAATGCGCTCGCCCTGCGCCGCACCGTGGCGCGCGTGAAGTCCGTGCGCGAGGATCGGGCGCGCCGCGCGCTGCGCGACCGTGAACTGGCGCAGGCCGAGGCGGCCCGGCAGGCGGCGGCGGCTGCTGCCGCTGAGCAAGGCGCCGATGCGCGGCGCGCTTGCGCCGAGGAGGTGTTGCGGCAGGCGTGGCTGCAGGGTGGCGCGGCCGCGGAGCTGCGCGCGCTGCGCAGCAGCCTGCAGCGGCGGGAGGCGGAGTTCGGCGAGGCGCGCTCGGCGACCGCCGCCGCCGAGCAGGTGCGCGACGATGCGCGCGACGAGGTGGCCGCTGCCCAGGGGACGTTACTGGCCGCCGGCAAGGCGCACGAGCGCGCGCGCGAGGCGGTCCGCGAGGCCCGGGCCGAGTGGCGTGCCGGCATCCTGAAGCGGCAGGATCTGGAGCTCGACGACCGTCCCGTCCGGCGTGGCGCCGCGGCGGTCTTTGCAAGCTGTGGGCAAGCCTCCGGCAAGACCTGAGCAAGAGAGCCGTCCTAAGCTGCCGTGGCGTGCATGAGGGCCTGCCCGCAGCGCAGTGGCCGATCGGCGGCCAGCGCAGAGTTGCCTTGCGCATGACGTTCACGATGCGGCCAGGGCGTGTGCCGCTTCAGCGGATGGGCGGCTGTGCGTCGGTTACCGGGAGGAGACGATGAGTTCTGTGGGATCGTTGGGTTCAAAGCCGTCGCCGGGCGTGGTGCCCGCCGCGCAGCCGACGGAGTCGCTGGAGGCGCCCAGGTCGGTGGGGCTTGGCGCGGCGCTCACCACCATTGCGAAGACGGGTTTGTTCTCCTCGCTCGGCGACCGACAGTTGGCAGCCGCTCTCGGTACACCCAGGCCATCGGCTGCGCCGCCGGCGGCATAGGTTGCCCGCGTGGCTGTTCTCGACTTCGATCGCCCATCGCCATGTTCATGACGGCCGCTGCCCTGCGCGCGCTTCGCCCGACCGTCGCGGCGCCCATGCTCGGCGCGACCGACGAGATGGAGGAGGCCGCCACCAACCTCGCCTGCTTCGACTTGCGGCTGCAGCACGCCCTGGACTTGGCGTGGGCGCCGGGCCTCGCCAGCGCCAAGGCGATCGGGCTGCTGGCGCTCGAGTGCGTCGGCGAGCTGGGCGTCGCCGCCGCGCCGCGGCCCGACGAACGCGAGCTGAACGAGCAACATTTCCTGGCCGCCCTGGCGCTGGTGGCCGTGCGCCTGGTCGACGCGGACCGGCTTGCGCCGGCCGAAAAGATTTTCACCTGGCTGGCCGAACAGACGCGCGACCCGCGCTGCTTCAACGCGCTGTGGGCGCTGTCGCTTGCCGGTCGTATCGACGAAGCGCGGCGCGAGGCCCTGCTGGAGGGAATCGACGGCTTCGGCGACGACGAGTCGGAGAGCCTTTTGCACGCGCTGGCCGAGAGCGCGCGCTCACCGCAGCGTGGTCGTGCGGCGTGCGAGCGCGTGCTCGTCAGTTGCGTTGGCGAGGACGTACGCGAAGCGGCGGCGACGATGATGAAAGCGATCTGCGCGGGCGAAGGCGCCTGATCTCGCCGTGACGCCCGTCGGGTCCGATCGATGGGCAGCGGCGATCGCTCCCGGCCGGGACGTGCATATCGAGTGCGGCATCGCGGCGCGCCCGCACGGTCGGGCGTGTCGTTGACCTATGCCTGAGGTTTCATCCTATTGATCCGGCAACATTGTTCTTGAATTTTCAGAGGTTGCCATCATCTTGGTCGGATGGAAGCCACCGACATGAGAAGTTTGTCGCGCCAAGCGCGACATGAGAGGCGGGTGCAGGTGATCCGGCTGCGCAAGGCGGGC
>JADCGX010000115.1 GCA_020248785.1 Burkholderiales bacterium
ACCAAGCTGCAACTGGTCAAGGCTACTGCCAGGCACTTGCGCAGCGTGCAGAAACAACCCGCCAGAATCCAAAGCTACTTCCAGCATGACCCGGTCCGCTATGCGGCTTGATTCAAGTTCATTCATGCCGACTCAATAGCATTGGCCCTCGGGCGTTGCGCGCACGGCGCCAGCCCACAGGTCGTCCTGGCGCACCGCGACATGCTGCAGCAGTCGCTTCACCGGCGCTGGCAGGGCGTACTGGTCGAGCCGCGACAGCGGCACCCAGTCCTCACCGGGCTCGTGCGCCGCAGGCGGCACGGCGGGCAGCGTGAGCAGGACAGGCGTGTAGTCCAGGGTGTAGTGCGTAAAGCCGTGGCGGCGGGGCGCGAGCCACTCGGGCACGCCACCCAGCGACTGCGCCGCGTTGGTCAGCGCCTGCGCCGAGTCGAACGTCGGCGGCACCCACAGGCCACCCCATAGGCCCTCTGGCCCGCGCTGGCGCAGCAGCACGCACTCGCCCGCGCGTGCCACCAGCCACCAGGCGCGGCGCACAGGCACTGCCTTGCTCGGCCGCGGCGCCGGCAGCTCGTGCACGCGGCCCTGGGCGAACGCGCTGCAGGTCGAACGCACCGGACAGTCCGCGCAGCGCGGCTTGCGCGTCGTGCACAGCATCGCGCCAAGATCCATCAGGGCCTGGGTGTAGGCGGGCATCGAGGGCGCCCGCGGCAGCAAGTCCGCTGCGAAAGTCCACAGCTGCCGCTCAACCGCGGCCTGCCCGGGATAGCCTTGCACACCGAAGTGCCGCGCCAGGACGCGCTTGACGTTGCCGTCGAGAATTGGGGCACGCTCATCGAAGCAGAACGCGGCAATCGCCGCCGCGGTGGAGCGGCCGATGCCCGGCAGTTGCGCAAGCGCCGCGGCGCTGCGCGGAAACTGGCCGCCATGGCGCTCGACCACGGCCCGTGCGCAAGCGTGCAGGTTGCGGGCGCGGGCGTAGTAGCCGAGGCCCGCCCACAGCGGAAGCACGTCGTCCAGCGTTGCCGCGGCCAGCGCGCGGACGTCGGCAAAGCGCACGAGAAAACGCGCGTAGTAGCCGATAACCACGCTGACCTGCGTCTGCTGCAGCATGATCTCCGACAGCCAGACGCGGTACGGCTCGCGCGTGCGCTGCCAGGGCAGGTCCTGGCGGCCGTGTTCGACCTGCCAGCGGACGAGTCGGTCGGCGAATTCGGACATGGGCCAAGGATCGCATGGCCCGCCTGGATCCTCGCTGCGCGCGGCTAGCCGGTCGCCACCGGCGCGGCGCGCGCAGGCACCGGCTCGCGTTGCGCCACGGCGCGCGCCTTGGCCGACAGTGCCCGCAACTCCTCGATCTTGTGCTGCACGTCTTCCAGCGCAGCCTCGAGCTGGCCGATGCGCTCGTCGAGCGACTCCTGCGCGTCGCGGATCTTGGCAACACTGTCCGCGCGCTTGTTAAGCTGCATGCGCTGCTCGCGCACCTGCAGCTCCATGGGCGGCAGCAGCGAGCGGATCCAGGCCTCGGTGTCGCGCTCGGCCGAGGAGAAGATCTCGCGCGACTTGCTCACCACGGTGTCGAAGAAGCGCTCGATCAGCGCCCACTTGTCGCGCGTGAGCACCGCCAGCGCACCGAAGTGCGTCTTGTAGGCTGCCTCAGCGCGCTCCAGTTCGGCGATGTAGGTGTCGAGCGAGAACGGCATGGGGGGGCTCAAGCTCCAGCCCAGATCCTCGGCGAACTTGCGCTGCACACCCAGCACCATCTGCTCGATCTCCAGCAATTTGGTGTTGGAGGTACGCAGCAGCTCTCTCAACGAGGCGAAGAAGTCTTTCACGGCGCCAAAGAACTGCGGCGTGAGCCGACTCTTGCGCATGCGCTCGCGCGTCTCGTACACGCGACCACGCAGTGCCTCCAGGCGCAAGTTGGCGTAGGCCTGCTGAGCCAGCCGCGACAGCACCACGCGCGCGGCCACGATCTTGCGCACGTTGTCCTCGAAATCGCGCTGTTCGGCCTGCGCGCGCATCAGCATGCGCTCGATCGAGCTCTGGTTCTTGCCCTGCAGCGCACGCAGCTCATAGAGCTGCTCAATCAGTCCGCGCTCGCGCGTTCCAAGCTGCTGGCGCACCTCGCCGCTGATGCGATCGAGCACCGCCACCGACTGCTCGCGCACGATGCGCCGCTTGGCCGGCACCAGCAGGTCGACCAATGCGCTCTCGAGGTTGGGCAATCTGCTGGCGCCGAGCAGGCGCGCGTCGCCCGTGACCTTGGCCACCAGCCCCTTCTGGGCCGACACCGGAAATACGCGCCCTTCCGGCAGATCCAGCGTGTGGCTGACGCTGACCACCTGCTTGGCGACCTCGGCATAGACCTCGGCTTCGCTCTTGAGCGCGTCCCACAGGCCATCAATCTTGTTGAGCACCGCGATGTGGTTGGCGCTGCCGCCATCCCCCACAATATGTCGCCACACCTCCATGTCGCTCTTTGTCACACCCGTGTCGGCGGCCAGGACGAACAGCACCGCGTGCGCGCTGGGCACCAGCGACAGCGTGAGCTCGGGCTCGGTACCGATCGCGTTCAAGCCCGGCGTGTCGAGGATCACCAGCCCCTGCTTGAGCAGCGGGTGAGGGAAGTTGATGACCGCATGGCGCCAGCGCGAGATCTCGATCAAACCGTCGGCACCGATCGCCAGTTTCTGGTCAGGATCGTCCGGGTCGTACAGCCCGTACATGCGCGCCTCGTCGAGTGGCACGCTCACGGTGTCGGCCACCAAGCGGAACGCCTTCAGCATGCCGTCGGGCGAGTCGGTGTCGACCGGGAAGACACGCCACTCGGCGGCCGACTTCTTGAAGTCCGAGGTGGAGCCCAGGCGCGCGCGCGTCTCGATGGGAAGTGCGCGAATGCACGGCGGCAGGCTCTCGTCGTACATGAGCTCGGTCGGGCACATCGTGGTACGCCCGGCCGCGGACGGCAGGATGCGACGACCGTAGTCGGCGAAGAAAATGGCGTTGATGAGCTCGCTCTTGCCGCGCGAGAACTCGGCGACGAAGGCGATGACGAGCTTGTCTTCGCCCAGCCGGTCGAGCGCGACATCGAGCCGGCGCGCAGCATCTGCCTCCAGCAGCTGCCCGGACTCCATCCAGCGCCGCAACTGATGGATGGAACTCGCCAGCGAATCGCGCCAGGCGCCGTATTCCTGAATGCTCGAAGCCAGTTGGGCCATGTTCGTTTGCGTCCCGCTTGTCTGCGTCCCTCTTCCGCGCAGGCGCCGTCGCGCCGAGGCTGCGCCAAATTATCACGCGCTGCCAAGGCGCAGTACACCGACAGGCGCTGGCAACGCACCGCCCATGCACCTGACCGCAGGGCAGCGCTAAGCGATCCGGTCTAGCGCTGGCAACGCACGCAGTAGTAGGTCGCGCGCTGCCCCTGCACCAGCTTGCGGATCGGCGTGCCGCAGCGCTTGCACGGTTGGCCGCCGCGGTCGTACACGAGCGCGTCGACCATGAAATAGCCCTCCTCGCCGCGCGCGGAGCGAAAGTCGCGCAGGGTGCTGCCGCCGACCTCGATGGCCTCCGCCAGGACGGCACGGATCGCAGCCGCGAGCAGCTCGCAGCGCGCGGGACCGATGCGGCGCGCCGGCAGCTTGGGATTGATGCCGGCGCGAAACAGGCTTTCCGAGGCATAGATGTTTCCCACGCCGACCACCACGTCGCCCGCGAGCAGCACCTGCTTGATCGCGGCAGCGCGACCGCGCGTACCGCGATACAGCCAGTGGCCATCGAAGCGGGGATCGAAGGGCTCGATGCCCAGGTGCGCCAGCAGCGGATGCGCTTCCACCGGGCCGCGCGCGGCGGCATGCCAGAGCAGCGCGCCGAAGCGGCGCGGATCGGTCAGGCGCAGCAGCGCGTCGTCGACCGACACGTCCACGTGATCATGCGTCCCCGGCGCCGGCGCGGTCTTCAGGTGCACGCGCCACGAGCCGGACATGCCCAGGTGCGAGATCAGCGTTCCGTGCTCGAAGCGCCAGAGCAGGTACTTGCCGCGGCGATCGAGCGCGCGCACCGGCTGGCCCACCAGCAGGCGCGCCAAGCCAGGCGTGACGGGCCACCGCAGGCGGCGTTCACGCACGTCGACGGCACGCACCTTGCGACCTTCGACATGGCGCGCCAGCGCGTGTCTCGTGACTTCAACCTCGGGCAACTCTGGCATCGCATCAACGTCTAAACTGAGTTACAGCGCGCGCCGACTGCGATGCAGTTCGCGGCGGCGCGCAGCAGCGCTCCGGCGGCAGCCGGACTTTCCCGGACCACGACACGACCATGAGTCTCAACGAGCGGCTCCCGCCGCAGGCCAATCAGCGCGAGCGCGCTGCCACAGAGGCACCGCGAGGAGCGCGGCGCGGCGTCTTGCTTGCAACGATGCTCGCCGCGCTGGCCTCGATTGTAGGTTGCGCGGCATCGCAGCCAGCCGTCATCCTGCCGCCGGGCAAGGCCGAGCAGCCCCCTGCGCCCGTGGTCACGCCGGAGGTCGGGCCTGACGGCGTGCCGAACGTCAATGTCACGGGCGGCCTGATGTTCCAGTTGCTGGCCGCCGAGCAGGCGCTGCAGCGGGGTGACGCGGGCACCGCCTACAACACCTACCTTGGCATCGCACGCAGCACCAAGGATGCGCGGCTGGCGCGCCGCGCGGTCGAGATCGCACTGACGGCGCGCGCCAACGAGCAGGCCTTGCAGGCGGCGCGCATCTGGGTCGATCTCGCGCCGCAGTCGCCCGAGGCCGCGCAGACACTTGGCGCCTTGCTGGTCGCGAGCGGCGAGTACGCCGAGGCCACGTCGCTCTTTGCCGGGCGGTTGAAGGCGGCGGCCAATCCGGCCGAAGAGCTGACACGTCTGCAACAGGTCATGGCGCGCGCCCCCGACCGCAGGCAGGCGTTCAAGCTCATCGACGATCTGGCCAAGCCCTACCGCGACGATCCCAAGTTCGGCGCTGACGTGCGGTTGTCCCTGTCGCTGGCTGCCTTCGGCGCCGGTGACACCGCCCGCGCCGAGCAGGAAGCACGCGACGCGCTCGAGCAGCGCCCAGACTTCGAGCGCGCCGCGATCGCACTGACGCAGCTGCTGGCCCGCCCCTCGTCCGACGGCCGCGTCGAGCCGGCCGATCGCGCCAAGGCGCTCGAGGTGTTGGCGCCGTTCGTGCAGAAGAACCCGCAGGCGCGCGGGGCACGCAGCGCCTACGCGCGGCTGCTCGTCGGCGACGGCAAGGTCGACGACGCCCGCCAGCAGTTCGAGCTGCTGGTCAAAAGCGACCCCGCCGACCTCGATGCGCTGTACGCGCTGGCAGTGCTGACGCTGGAGCAGCCGGCGCGCCGGGCAGAGTCGCGACAGCTTTTCGAGCGCTACGTCACGCTGGCCACGGACGGGAAAAACCCGGAGCGCGACGCCGACGCCGCGTACCTGAATCTCGCGCGTATTGCCGAAGAGGAGCGCGACTTCAAGAGCGCGCTCGTCTGGCTCGACAAGATCGCAGGCGGTGAGCAGTACCTGCAGGCGCGCATGCGCAAGGCGCTGGTCCTGGGCAAGATGAAGCGCATCGACGAGGGCCGCAAGCTGCTCGCGAGCACGCCGACCGAGAATGCGGCCGAGCGGCTGCAACTCACCCTCACCGAGGGCCAGTTGCTGCGCGAGGGCGGGCGCTACAAGGAGTCGTATGCGCTGCTCGCCTCGGCGCTGGCCAAGTCGCCCGACGACACGGCGCTGCTGTACGACGCCGCCATGGCGGCCGAGAAGCTCGACCGCATCGACGCGATGGAAAACCACCTTCGGCGGCTGATGGAGTTGCGGCCCGATGATGCGCATGCCTACAACGCGCTGGGCTACACCTTCGCCGATCGCAACATTCGGCTGCAGGAAGCCTACGAGCTCATCGAGAACGCGCTGAAGCTGGCACCCAGCGACGGCTATATCAAGGACTCGATGGGCTGGGTCTACTTCCGCATGGGCAAACTGACCAAGGCGCGCGAGTGGCTGCAGCGGGCCTGGGACGCGCGCCAGCACGCCGAGGTCGGCGCGCACTTTGGCGAAGTCCTGTGGGTGAAAGGCGAGCGCGAGCAGGCGCTTGCGATCTGGCGCGAGTCGATGAAGATCGAGCCGGACAACGAGACGCTGCGCGCCACGCTGCGAAGGCTCAAGGTCAGGTTGTGAACCGCGTGGCGCGGCGCCGCGCGCTGCAGTTTTCGGTCACGGCGCTCACGCTCGCCATGGCGGGCTGCGCCAGTGTGCCTGGCGCGCCGCCGACCGGGCTCGAGCACAGCGTCACCGGCCGCTTCTCGGTCAGCGCGCAAGTCAACGGTCACAGCGACAATGGCGCCGGGCGCTTCAGGTTGACCACGGCCGGTCCAACCCTGACGCTCGATCTGTCGACTCCGCTGGGCACCACGCTCGCGCGCCTGGAGCGCGACGCGCAAGGAGTCCGCCTCACGGCCCCGCGCGACAATGGCGCGATGACCACGATGCAGGGCCTGGATCCCGAAGCGCTGCTGCAGGAGGCGTTTGGCTGGGCAATTCCCGTCGACGGGCTGGCTGACTGGGTCGTTGGCCGGCCTGCGCCCGCAAGCGCGGCGCAGGTACAGCGAGATGCAGCCGGTAACGTCAGGACGATCGAGCAAAGCGGCTGGACCATCGAGATCCAGGAGCGGTTTGCCGGTCCCTCGGGCACGCCGCGTCGGCTGCTCGCCACCCGACCTGCCAGCGGCCCCGCGCCCTCCCTTAGCTTGCGGCTGGTCCTTGACGAGCCGGGCACGTCGACACAGTGAGTTCGACACGTTTGACCCCAACCCCATTCGAGGACCATCCATGTTGATCCAACGTCGTCGCCTGCTTGCTTCCGCTCTCGTCCTGCCTGCGGCGCCGGCGCTTTCCGCCTTGCTCGCGCCCGACGAGGCGCAGGCGCGAGAGGCGCGCCCGCTCGACGTGCCCTTTGTTCCCACACCCATGCAAGTGGTCGACGCGATGCTCGACATGGCCAAGGTGGGCAAGGACGACCTGCTGTACGACCTGGGCAGCGGCGACGGCCGCATCGTCATCCGCGCGGCGCAGCGCTTCGGCTGCCGCGGCGTGGGCGTGGACCTGAACCCCGAGCGGGTGCGCGAGGCCAAGGCCGCTGCCAAGAAAGCCGGGGCGCAGATCGAAAGCCTGGTGCGCTTCGAGGAAGGCGATGTCTTCACCTTCGACTTCTCGCCGGCCACCGTGGTCACGATGTATCTCTTGCCCAGCGTGAACGTGAAGCTGCGACCGCGCATCCTCAAGGAACTGAAGCCCGGCACGCGCATCGTGTCGCACGACTTCGACATGGGCGAGTGGAAGGCCGAGGACGTGCGCAATGTGGCCAACAGCACCGTGTATCGGTGGACAATCATGGCCAATCCGCCGGCCAATCTGCTGCGTTAGGACGCATGAGCCCGCCGGGCCGCCCCAAGGGCGAATTCCTGAGCGCGCAGCGCGAGGGGAGTCCAGTGCGCCCGCCGGGCCGCCCCAAGGGCCAATTCCTGAGCGCGCAGCGCGAAGGACGTCCATTGAACACGCCGGCCGCGCCGCGCCTGTTCCTCGGTCTGCCAGCGCCGGCCAAGCTCAACCTCTTCTTGCACGTGACCGGCCGTCGCGACGACGGCTATCACCTGCTGCAGTCGGTGTTCGTGCCGATCTCGCTCGCCGACGTGCTGGACTTCGAGCTGCGCGCCGACGGACGCATCGAACGCACTGGCGACGTGATCGGCCCCGCCGAGGGCGATCTCGCGCTGCGCGCCGCGCAAGCCTTGCAGGCCGCTGCCGGCTGCCCGCTCGGCGCCACCGTCAACGTCGAGAAGCACATCCCCGTCGGCAGCGGCATGGGGGGCGGCTCCTCGGATGCCGCCACCACGCTGATCGCGCTCAACCGCCTGTGGGGCCTGGACTGGCCGACCTCGCGGCTGCTCCCACTGGCCCTGCAGCTTGGTGCGGATGTACCGTTCTTCCTCGGGCCAGGCGCCGCCTGGGTCGAAGGCATTGGCGAAACGCTCACACCGCTTTCCGTGCCTGCCTGCTGGATGCTCGTGGTCCATCCGCAAGTGCAGGTGTCGACGAAAGAAATCTTCTCCGACCCTGGTTTGACACGCTGCACGAAACCTTCGAAAATCCTTGCCTTTTCCGAGGCGCTGGATGGTTTTCCGCGCGCCTTGTTCGGGGCCAACGACCTGGAAGCGGTCGTGCGGCGCCGGGTTCCGGAAGTCGTGGCCGTCTTGAAGTCGCTCGCGCGCTTTGGGCCGGCGCGCATGACGGGCTCGGGCTCGGCGGTGTTCGTGCCGCTGGCGGATGAACAGGCAGCTGCTGCTGCCAGGGCACAGGTGATGAGCGAGTCTCCGCACTGGTGGAGCGCGATCGCCAAGGTCCTGGCCGAGCATCCCCTCGGAGCGTGGTCACCAGCGCGCTGAGATTCGTCGGCGCGCCACGCGCGCACGAAGGGATTTCCGATTTCGTGCTGGGGAGTCGCCAAGCTGGTTAAGGCAGCGGATTTTGATTCCGCCATTCGAGGGTTCGAATCCTTCCTCCCCAGCCATCATTTGACGTGCGCCGCACCGACTGGACGTGATTTCAGGCGCTGCGGCGAAGTTTTTTACCGTCCGCGGTGCGTGGGCAGCGCTTGCCGCGGCGTGGCAGCAGGGCTTGCTTAGTCGCCGGATCGTGCATCCGGACCAGGCATCTGGATCAAGCATCCGGTTCACGTTCCGAATCAGGCAAACCGATCAGGCACCCACATGCGCACGGAAAAGTTGATGCCAATGGTCCCGGACAACCTGATGATCTTCTCGGGGAACGCCAATCCCCGTCTGGGTCAGTCGGTCGCCGCGCACCTCAACATCCCGCTCGGCCGCGCCACCGTGGCGCGCTTTTCCGACGGCGAGGTGATGGTCGAGATCAACGAGAACGTCCGCGGCAAGGACGTCTTCGTTCTGCAGCCCACCTGCGCGCCGACCAACGACACTCTGATGGAACTGATGATCATGGTCGATGCGCTCAAACGCGCGTCGGCCGGACGCATCACCGCCGCGATTCCGTACTTCGGTTATGCGCGGCAGGACCGCCGCCCGCGCAGCGCCCGGGTGGCCATCAGCGCCAAGGTGGTGGCCAACATGCTGCAGGTGGCCGGCGTGAGCCGCGTGCTGGTCATGGACCTGCATGCCGACCAGATCCAGGGGTTTTTTGACATCCCGGTCGACAACATCTACGCCAGCCCCATCCTTCTCGGCGACCTGTGGAAGCACAGCTACGACAAGCTGATGGTGGTCTCGCCAGACGTGGGCGGCGTGGTGCGCGCGCGCGCACTGGCCAAGCGCATGGACGCGGATCTGGCGATCATCGACAAGCGCCGCCCCCGCGCCAACGTCGCCGAGGTAATGCACATCATCGGTGACGTCAAGGACCGCACCTGCGTGATCATGGACGACATGATCGACACCGCGAATACCCTTTGCCATGCGGCCGCCGCGCTGCGCGATCATGGCGCCGCCAAGGTCATGGCGTACTGCACGCACCCGGTGCTGTCGGGCAAGGCGGTCGAGCGGATCATGACTTCGGTGCTCGATGAAGTCGTCGTCACCGACACGATTCCGCTGCGGGCCGATGCCGCGGCCTGCTCGAGGATCCGGCAGGTCTCGTGCGCCGCGCTGCTCGGCGAGACGATCTCACGCATCGCGCGGGAGGACTCGGTCAGTTCGCTGTTCATCGAGTGACGCGCGCGCGAAAGTACACCACTCCTTTCGCGCGATTGGCTTGAAAAACTTCGATGGCGAAGCCACACGAAGTTTTTTTGGAAACTGCAACGTAAGTGACGACATCGTCGGAGCCTGCGTTGCGAGCGAGGCGGCAGGTGCTGCCTCAATAACCCTCCGCCATGACTGGTCGCGGTCTGCGGAGCTAACTGGAGCAAATGAAATGAAAGTCGTTGCAACAACTCGAAGCGCGCAGGGCACGAGTGCGAGCCGCCGCCTGCGTCGGGAAGACAAGGTTCCTGGAGTCATCTATGGCGGCAAGGCGGAGCCAAAGGCCATCGAAGTCGAGCACAACCCGCTGTTTCACGCGCTGCGCAAGGAAAAGTTCCACGCGTCGATCCTCGATATGGAACTGGACGGCAAGCCCGAGCGCGTGTTGCTGCGTGACTTCCAGATGCACCCGTACAAGCCGCAGGTGCTGCACATCGATTTCCAGCGCGTGGCCGAGGACGAGCCGGTGCACATGCGCGTGCCGCTGCACTTCGTCGGTGAAGAAAACTCGCCGGCGGTCAAGCTCTCCGCCGCGCTGATCAGCCACGTGCTGTCGCAGGTCGATGTCGCCTGCCTGCCCAAGGACCTGCCCGAGTACATCGAGGTGGACCTGTCGAGCCTGAAGGCCAACGAGGTGCTCAAGGTCTCCGATCTGAAGATGCCGGCCGGCGTGAAGCCGGTGCTGCGCGGCAAGGAGAACCCGACGGTCGTCACCGTGAGCGTGCCGAGCGCCCAAGCCGAGGAAGACACCAGCGCCGCGCCCACGCCGGCCGCCGAGGTGCCTGCCACCGCCCAGAAAGCCCCGCCCGCTGCCGCGCCGGCACCGGCCGCCAAGGGTGGCGACAAGAAAAAATAGGCGCTTCACGCGCTGCTGCACGACGCCGGGCTCGTCCCGGCGTTTTTGCTTCCCCGCCACTGTACGCACGCAACCCGAAGCCGCCGCCTTAGCATCGCGCCCCCATGAGCGAGCAACGCGCCATCCGCCTGATCATCGGCCTCGGCAACATTGGCACCGAGTACGAGGCCACGCGCCACAACGCCGGCTTCTGGTTTGCCGATCTGGCGGCGCGCAAGGCCGGCGCGCACTTCTCGCACGAGCGCAAGTTCCACGGGGAGGTGGCTAGAGTTCGCGACGGCAGCCGGGAACTGTGGCTGCTCAAGCCCTCGACCTTCTACAACCGCAGCGGCAACGCGGTGGTGGCGCTCGCCCTGTACTACAAGATCCTGCCCGACGAGATTTTGGTGGCGCACGACGAAGTCGACCTGCCGCCCGGCAGCGTGAAGATGAAGCGTGGCGGCGGAGCCGCCGGCAACAACGGCATCAAGGACATCCAGGCCAAGCTCGCCACGCCGGATTTCTGGCGCCTGCGCTTTGGCGTGGGTCATCCACGCACGCTCGGCTTCACCCAGGAGGTTGCCGACTTCGTGCTGCATCCACCCGGACGCGAACACCAGCAGTCGATCGACGATGCCATGGGTCGCGCGCTCGATTGCGTGCCGGCTTTGGTCGAGGGGCAGTTCGAGCGGGCGATGATGAAGCTGCACTCCAAATCGACTTGAGGATTGCGCCCGAAGCGCCCAAGGCCGTGTCAATCCAGCGCAAGCGCGATTCGCCTGACAATTCCCAAAGGCGGAATCCCGCTTGCGTAACGATGACATCCCTCATCCTCAATCCCCGCCACTCTATCCTCGATCCTGAATGCAGTCCTTCACCCTGTTTGCCGGGCAGCACGCCGCCGCGCACCTGCGGCGCGAGGGCCTGAAGCCCGGCGACATCGGTTGCGTTCCCGCGGCGGCGGGTGGACCGAAGGGCTTGGCGCTGATCCCGCTCGACCGCCGCCTCTTCGGCGCGGCCGGCTGGCTGCGCGAGGTCCCGCTCGACCTCGTGGGTGCCTCGATCGGCGCCTGGCGCATGTTCTGCGCCGCGCAGGTGGATGCCGAGGCGGCGTTGCGCCGGTTGTCGGAGGGCTACGTCGCGCAACGCTACAACCGCGAGCCGACGACGCAGGAGGTCAGCGACGAATGCCGCAAGCTTGCGCGCGCGGTGCTGGGCGAGTCCGGCTGGCCGGCGCTGCGGGCCCAGGCCAGCGTCCTGGTGCTGACTACACGCGCCCGCGGTGTGCTGCAGGGCGATGCGTCGCGCGCCGCTTTTGCCAAGGCGGCGCTCGCCAATACGCTGTCGCGCGCCCGTCTGGCCGCACACATGGAGCGCGTGGTGTTCGCGCACGGCGCACCGCGCGTGCTGCACACGGACCTGCCGGCCTTCGATCCCTTTGGCCTCACCATGGTGCCGCTGACGCCAGATAACGCCGAAGACGCCCTGCTCGCCTCGGGCTCCATTCCGCTCGTGTGCGACCCGGTGCGCAACCCAGGCAACGCGCCGCGCGGCGACTACTGGGACGGCGGGCTGATTGACTACCACCTGCTGCTGCCCTATCGCTCGCGGCGGCACGGCGCGACCGTTGCCGACGGCAAGCTCGTGCTGTATCCGCACTTCGTGCCGTACGTGACGCCGGGCTGGCTCGACAAGTATCTGCCGTGGCGCAAGCGCGCGCGCGGCCATGCATGGCTGTCGAACATGCTGTTGATCGCGCCTTCGCCGGCGTTTCTCGCGCGGCTGCCCAACAAGAAACTGCCGGACCGGCAGGACTTCTATCGCTACGGGCTCGACCATGAAGGCCGCGCGCGCGACTGGCGGCGGGCCATCAGCGAATGCGAGCGCTTTGCCGACGAGGTCATGGGCTGGCTGGAGCGGCCCGATCCGTCCTTACTGCGGCCGCTGTAGAGCTATGCCGCCTCCGGTCGATCGCGCGGAACGAGTTGCAAGTACTCGTCCCAGGTGCCGTCCGCCAGCGGCTTGATCATCAGGATCACACTGTTGGTGAGCGCGCCCATCTGGATGCCTGCGCGCCGCCGTACTTCGGTGTAGCCCTGCCGCTGCCAGAAACGGATACCGCGCTCGTTTTGCGTGACGACGCCCAACCGCAACCATTGCGCCCCGCTGCTGCGCGCCCACTGCTCGTAAGCCGCGTGCGCGCCCCGGGCGAAGCCGCTGCCATGCAGGCGTGTGGCGACGATGAACAGGCCCAGGTGCCAGACACCAGCGGAGGGCAGATCGGTCGCCACCATCGCCAAGCCGTCGATCCGCCCGGTCGCGTCGCGCAGCAGCAGCGTGTAGTGGTCGCTGTAGCTGAACTCCGGCGGCGGCGCGGCGCTCAGTACCTCGGCGACATCCTCCGGGCCCGGCTCGCGCGCCTCGACCATGCGCAGGTACTCGGGGCTTTCAGCGTAAAAGGACGCGACCGCCGGGATGTCGGCCTCCGTCACTTCCGCCGCGAGATGAGCGCCAAAGGAGAAGGGCTGCCTCGGCAGGTCGACTTTGTCTGGCGCGGCGCGCTCGGCTAAGTTGGCGCGTGCCATCACCAGGCCCGCACCATCCACAACTCGCCGTCTGCTTCCACGCCGGTGTAGGCGAAACCGACCGAGCGGTACAGCCGCGCCGCCTCGTCGACCGCCTTCACATGCGTGAGATACAGCGCGTCGGCTCCGCGTTCGCGTGCGTGCGCGCACGCGAGTTCAAGCGCTGCGCGGCCGTAGCCGCGGCGCTGGAAGCGCGCGTCGATCATGAAGCGCCAAAGGATGAAGCGTGGGTCCTCGCTCACCTCGACCAGCGACGGGTCCCACAACATCAGAAAGCCGACCAGCGCGCCGTCGGCGTGGATCGCGCGAAACCACGCCTCGTCGTGAAAGTAAGCCTGCGCAATCGAGACGGCGTTGGGCGCGACCTCGCGCCCGCCATCGCCGGCGTCGAGCTTGCACACCGCGCGCACGGTGTCCTTGGTGACTTCCACAAGCTCGACCGCTGCACTCATGTCCATTGCTCAGCCTATCTCGGCGCACGAAACCCTGCCCCCGCGCTGCACGGTAACACCGGTGGCGGCGCGGCGCAGGGCCGGTCGGGGATAATCCGCGGCCTCGCCACCCTCGCGCTCGGGCGCAGCGTGCTGTCCGCAGCGCGCCCGCTTGGCGCGCCCACCGAAAGCCTTGCGCCATGTCTCTGAAATGCGGCATCGTCGGCCTGCCCAATGTCGGCAAGTCGACGCTCTTCAACGCGCTGACCAAAGCCGGCATCGCCGCCGAGAACTATCCGTTCTGCACCATTGAGCCCAATACGGGCATCGTCGAGGTACCCGACCCGCGCCTGACGGCGCTGGCGGGCATTGCCAAGCCGGAGAAGGTGATTCCCGCGACCGTTGAGTTCGTCGACATCGCCGGGTTGGTCGCGGGCGCGAGCAAGGGCGAAGGCCTGGGCAATCAGTTTCTCGCCAACATTCGTGAGTGCGATGCGATCGCGCACATCGTGCGCTGCTTCGACGATCCGAACATCATCCACGTCGCCGGCAAGGTCGACCCGGTCAGCGACATCGAGGTCATCAACACCGAGCTGGCGCTCGCCGACATGCAGACGGTGGACAAGCAGCTCGCCAAGTACAGCAAGGTCGCCAAGACCGGCCAGGGCCCGGAGGCCAAGGAGGCCAAGCGGCTGGTCGATGCGCTGGAGAAGATCATGCCGGCGCTCAACGAGGCCAAGCCCGTGCGCAGTGTCGACCTGTACGAGGAGGAGAAGGCCGTTCTGCGGCCGCTGTTCCTGCTCACGATGAAGCCAACCATGTATGTCGCCAACGTGGAGGAGCACGGCTTCGAGAACAACGCGCTGCTGGACAAGGTGCGCGCCTACGCCGAGAAGGAAGGCGCGCCGGTGGTCGCGGTGTGCGCGAAGGTGGAGGCCGAGATCGCAGATCTATCCGACGAGGACAAGGAGGTCTTCCTCGGCGACATGGGCATGACCGAGCCGGGGCTGGCGCGCATGATCCGCGCCGGTTACGCATTGCTGGGCCTGCGGACCTACTTCACGGCCGGGCCAAAGGAAGTCCGCGCCTGGACCGTGGTGCAGGGCGCAACCGCGCCGCAAGCGGCCGGCGTCATTCACACCGACTTCGAAAAGGGCTTCATCCGGGCCGAGACCATTGCCTTCGACGACTACGTCAAATTTGAGGGCGAGCACGGCGCGAAGGAGGCCGGCAAGATGCGGCTCGAAGGCAAGGACTACGTCGTGCATGACGGCGATGTCATGCACTTCCGATTTAATGTTTGAATCGGTAAGTCCTCGACGATTAAAGACTTCTGCGGCTCGCGCGCGTCCATAGATAGGCCGTGGCTAGCGAACCTGTCGACACCAATCCCAACCACAAACGCCCACTCACCGCGTCACCCGCCTGCTCGAAAAACTTGCGCCGCAGCGGGTGCCGCGGCTAACCTACGCGTACGGCGCACGCAAGGTGCGCTTCTCGCTTCGCAGTGAAGCGGCCCCGGTCTCGGGGCTTCTCGTTCCTCGTTCCTCGTTCCTAGTTCCTAGTTCCTAGTTCCTCGTTCGGTTCGGCCCGCCCGCCATGTTGGCGCCGGGAATCGCACACGCGGAGCTTGCGCGATGGACGTCAACCCACGGCTGCTAACCGAGCAGCAAGCATCTCTTAAGAAACAAAACTGAGGACGGCTGATTTCATGCGGCCGTTCCCACGGGGTTGATCTGGAATCCCAGCGCAGCGGCGCGGCGTTTGAGTGCGGCGATGCTGCGTTGGCGCTGCTGCTCCTCGTAGCGCTGCTGGCC
>JADCGX010000116.1 GCA_020248785.1 Burkholderiales bacterium
CTCCGGCACCGTGGCCAGTCGGCACGTGGACTACAACTCACGCGTGAAGCCGGGCGACGTGTTGCTGCGCCTGGAGCCCACGCTGCTGCAAGCCGAGGTCGATCAAGCCGCGGCCGAACTCGCCGACAAACAGGCCCTGCTTGGCGTGGCGCAAGCGAATTTGCTCCGCTACGAGGGCTTGGTGGCGCGCGGCTTCGTCGCGCCGCTGTCGCTCGACCAGTACCGGCAGGCGGTGGCCAGCGGTACGGCGCAGGTCAGTTTGGCGCAGGCCAAGCTTGCGCGTGCCCGCGCCAATCTCGGCTACACGACGGTGCGGTCGCCCGTGGCGGGCGTGGTGGTCGCACGCGAGGTCGAGGTGGGCCAGACCGTCGCCGCCAACTTCCAGACCCCCACCCTATGCAAGAGCGCACCGGATCTGACGCGGATGCAGATCGACACCAACGTGGCCGAGGCGGACGTCGGCTCGATCCAGCCCGGCGCGCCGGTGAGCTTCACCGTCGATGCCTACCCCGACCGTCGCTTTACCGGCACGGTGCGGCACGTGCGACTCAACCCGACGATCCAACAGAACGTCGTCACTTACAACGTCGTCGTTGACGCCGCCAACCCCGAGGAGCGGCTGTTGCCGGGCATGACCGCACATCTGAAGTTCACCATCGCGCAACGCGACAACGCGCTGCGGATTCCCAACGCCGCGCTGCGCTACACGCCATCGGCCGCCGGCAGGCAGGCGGCCACCGGCGCCAGCGTGTACGTGCTCGTCGATGGCAGCGTGGCGCAACGCGCCGTCAAGACCGGCATCACCGACGGCCGCTACACCGAACTGCTGGAAGGCGATCTGCGCGCCGGCGACCGGGTGGTGATCGACGAGACCGAGCGCGGCAGCGAGTCCAAACCCAGTTTGCGCATGCGCGCGTTCTGAGTCCACAAAAGGGCATCCGCATGCAAGCGGTCCGGATGACGGACATCCGCAAGCACTTCGACACCGCCGGCGGGCCGGTCGAGGTGCTGCACGGCATCGATCTAGCCATCGACGTCGGCGAGTTCGTCGCGGTGATCGGCCCGTCGGGTTCGGGCAAGTCAACGCTGATGAACATCCTCGGCCTGCTCGATGCGCCGTCGTCCGGCGCCTATGCGCTGTTCGGCGAAGACACCGTCGCGCTGAGCGAGGCCGAACGCGCGGCGCTGCGCAACAAGGCGCTTGGCTTCGTGTTCCAGTCATACAACCTGCTGCCGCGGCTGTCGCTGGCCGACAACGTCGCGCTGCCCCTCGAGTACGCCGGGCTGCCACGCGCGCAGGCGGTCGAGCGTGCCTGCGCCGAACTCGCCCGGCTCGGCCTGGCGCGGCACGAAGACGCGCTGCCGGCCTACGTCTCGGGCGGCCAACAGCAGCGCGCGGCCATTGCCCGCGCGCTGGTGACGCGCCCGGCGTTGGTGCTGGCCGACGAGCCGACCGGCAATCTCGACACCCGGACCGCCGCCGATGTGGTCGCGACCCTGCGGGAACTGAATCGGGCCGGCACGACCGTCGTACTGATCACGCACTCGCCGGAGGTGGCCGCGCACGCCCACCGCACGCTGCGCATCGTCGACGGGCTGATCGTGGCCGACGAGCGGCGCATGGCCGCCACGGAGCTGGCCGCATGACCGCCCTGCTGCTGCGCCAGGCGTGGCGCGCGCTCGGTGCGTACCGGCTGCGCGCGGCGCTCACCATGCTTGGCATGGTGATCGGTGTCGCCTCGGTGGTTCTGATGCTGGCCATCGGCCAGGGCGTGCAGACGACCGTCAACGAGACGATTGCCTCGATGGGCACCAACTTGCTGGTCGTGCAGTCCGGCGCGCCGACCCGCAGCGGCCTGCGAATGCCGGCCGGCGAGGCGGCCACGCTCACGCTGGAGGACGCCGCTGCGATCGCCCAGTTTTCGCAGGTGCAGGCCGTGGCACCCATCGCCCAGGGGATGGCACAACTCGTCTTTGGCGGCAAGAACTGGAACAGCCCGGTGCTGGGAACCACGCCGGCGTACTTTCAGGTGCAGGACTGGGGGCTCAAGCACGGTGGCTACTTCACCGATGCCGACGTAAAGCGCGCCACCCAGGTGGCCGTGATCGGCCAGACCGTCGCGACTAACCTGTTTGGCAGCGACACCTTGGCAGTGGGGCAGACGATTAGGCTCAAAGGTCACCCGTACACCGTGATCGGCCTGCTGGCGCGCAAGGGCCAGTCGCTCGACGGGCGCGACCAGGACGATCAGGTGGTGGTGCCCGTCTCCACCGCCCAGCGCAAGCTCTTTGCCGAGAAGTTCGACACCGCGGTGCGCGTGATCCTGGTCCAGGTCAAGAGCACGGCGGCGATCAAGACGGCCGAGGCGCAGATCAAGAGCCTGCTGCGGCAGCGGCACAAGATTGCCGCCGGCGCCGAGGACGACTTCTCGGTCAATGACCTGACGCAACTGACCCAGGCCGCCTCGCGCTCGAGCCAGGCGCTGGTGGTGCTGCTGGCCGCCATTGCTTCGATCTCGATGATCGTCGGCGGCATTGGCATCATGAACATCATGCTGGTGTCCGTCACCGAACGGGCACGCGAGATCGGCTTGCGCATGGCGATCGGCGCGACCCCGGCGCAGATCCTCGGTCAGTTTCTCGCCGAAGCGCTGCTGCTCGCCCTCGGTGGCTGCGTGGTCGGCCTGGCGCTCGGTGCACTGGGTGCCGTCGCCGTGGCCCAACTTGCCGGCTACACCGTGGTGCTCAGCGCTGGCGCCGGCTTGATCGCGGCAGTGATCGCCGGGGCGGTGTCGCTGTTCTTTGGCATCTGGCCGGCCAACAAGGCCGCGCGTCTGCGGCCGGCCGATGCGTTGCGGCAGCTCTAGTGTAGTGCGCGCTCCTGTTGTGTACTTATCGTGAAGCAGCCGCCAGCGCCGCCTTCGCCCTGGTCACTTTTGCCAGGATGTCCGAGGCGCTGGCCGTCCAGATGAACGGCTTCGGATCGGCGTTGTGCTTGGCTAC
>JADCGX010000117.1 GCA_020248785.1 Burkholderiales bacterium
CACCGCTCCACCCAGGCGCTGGAGAAATCCATCCGGCAATACGTCGACCTCAACAACCAAGACCCCAAGCCGTTCGTCTGGACCAAGTCCGCCGATGACATCTTGGCGAGCATCGAGCGATTTTGTCTGCGAACTTCTCAATCATGACGCTAGCCCGAGTACGCACGGGCCTCGCCTGTACGGCCCCTTAAACTGCCTTCATGGACGACACTCTGATCAACGGCACGCCGCAGGAGACCCGGGTCGCGGTGCAGGCCGCCGGCGTGGTGCAAGAAATCCTTCTGGAGCGCGCCGCCTCGCGTGCACTGGTCGGCAACATCTTCCTCGGCAAGGTCGCGCGCGTGCTGCCGGGGACGCAGTCGGCGTTCATCGACATCGGGCTGGAACGCGCGGCCTTTCTGCACGTGGCCGACATCCTCGCCTACCGGCAGGCCACGATCACCCCGCCGCTGCCGTTCGAGCGGCTGATCGCCGAGGGCGATGCGCTGCTGGTGCGGGTGGTCAAGGGTCCGATCGGCACCAAGGGCGCGCGGCTGTCCACCCAGGTGCCGCTGACCGGCCGCACTCTCGTCTACCTGCCGCAGGACGCGCATATCGGCGTGTCGCAGCGGATCGAGAACGAGGCCGACCGCGCCCATCTGCGGGAGATGTTGACCAGGCTGGTGCCGGCCGACGAAATAGGCGGCTACATCATCCGCACCAACGCGAAAGACGCGACCGAGGCCGATCTGGCCGCCGACGTCGAATACCTGCGCAAGCGCTACCGGCAGATCGCCGTGGTGGCGGATCAGGTGACGGCGCCGTCGCTGCTGTACCAGGAGCTGTCGCTGGCGCAGCGGGTGCTACGCGATCCGGTGAGCGAGGAGACGAGTTCGATCCGGATCGATTCGCGCGAGAACCTCGTTGCCCTGCAGGCCTTTGCCGCGCAGTACGTGTCGCGCGCCGCGGCCAGGCTCGCGCATTACTCCGGCGAGCGGCCGCTGTTCGACCTGTATCTGATCAACGAGGAAATCGGCCGCGCGCTGGGCCAGCGGGTGGAGCTCAAGTCCGGCGGCTATCTGATCATCGACCAGACCGAGGCGATGACCACGGTGGACGTGAGCACCGGCGGCTTCGTCGGTACCCGCCGCTTCGACGACGCGATCTTCAAGACCAACCTGGAAGCGGCGCAGGCCATCGTCCGCCAACTGTGGCTGCGCAACCTGGGCGGCATCATCGTGGTGGACTTCATCGACATGAGCAATGCCGAGCACCGCGATGCGGTGCTCACCGAGTTCAAGAAGGCGCTGGCGCGCGACCGGGTGCGGATTACCGTCAGCGGCTTCACCAAGCTCGGGCTGGTGGAAGTCACCCGCATGCGCACCTGCGAATCCCTGGCGCACGTGCTGTGCGAGTCCTGCCCAACCTGCGCGCCGACCGCGGCCAGATCAAGACGGCGCTCACCGTCTGCTGCGAAATTCTGCGCGACATCCTGCGGCAGGCACGGCAGTTCGGCGAGTCGCTGGCGCCGGCGCGCGAATTCCGCATCATGGGCGCGCAGGGCGTGGTCGACCTGTTCCTGGAAGAGGAGTCGCAGTCGCTGGTGCTGCTGTCGGACTTCATCGGCAAGCCGATCTCGCTTCAGGTCGAGACCGCGTACAGCCAGGAGCTGTACGACATCGTGCTGATGTGAGCGACCCGCCGATGCAGGCCCCGGCCTCGCTTCTGCTCGTCTCTCTGCGCTACCTGGGGGACGTGCTGCTGACCACCGGCGTGGCACGCCGGCTGCGCGAAGCCTGGCCGCAGGTTCAGATCGACATGCTGGTGTTCGCGGGCACCGAAGGGATGCTGGCAGGTAATCCGGACCTGAATGCCGTGCACGTGCTGCCGCGGGGCATCGGCTTCGCCGCTCAGTTGCGCTTTGCGCTGTCGCTGTGGAACCGGTACGAGCTGGCGCTGATTCCCCAGACTGGCGACCGGCCGCACGTCTTCGGCTGGGCGGCGGCGCAGCGGCGGATCGGACTGGTGCCGCCGGTGCGCAAAAGGCGCTTCTGGAAGGCATGGCTGCTCGAACAGGCGCTCGATGCCGATGCTTCCGTGCATCGCGTCACAGAGTACGCACGGTTACCCGCGGCCCTGGGCCTGAGCGGCACGCCGCGCCTGCGGCCTCCGAGCGCCGGCCTGTCCGCAGCCGCGCTGTCGGCGCTTGCCGGCTTCGACGTGGAGAAGGAGCCTTTTGTCGTGCTGCACCCGGCCCCGCGGCGACTCTACAAGCGCTGGCACGCGGAAGGCTGGCATGCGCTGATCAAGGCTCTACAGGCGCGCGGGCTGCGCGTGGTGGTGACGGCCGCACCGGTGGAGGCGGAACGGGCCTACGTGGACGAAGTGCTGGGCCCTTCAAAAGCCGCAGTGACTAATCTCGGCGGCAAGCTGTCGCTCGCGCAGACCGCCGATCTGCTGCACTACGCCGCCGCCTACGTGGGCCCGGACACCGCGACCACCCATCTCGCGGCAGCCTGCGGCACACCGACCGTGGCGCTGTACGGACCAACCGATCCGCGGCTCTGGGGGCCGTGGCCCGCCGACGGTCTGGCAACTCCCTACGAGAAGTCGTTTGCGCTGCAGCGCCGTGGCAACGTCGCGCTGCTGCAGAATTCGGCGCTCGCCTGCGTGCCCTGCCAGTTGGAAGGCTGCGAGCGGCATCGCGACAGTTACTCGCAGTGCCTGGACGAGGTGCCTATGGAGGCAGTGTTTACCGCGCTGCAGCGGCTTCAAGTCGGGCGGGCGACGTAGGGACGCGCCAGCATCGCGCCGAGGAACATCGCCAGCAGATGCCCCTCGGCAAAAGTCTTGAAGTGCGAGCTGAAGAGGCTCGTCGCGCACCAGGCGAGCAGGGTCGCCACGGCCACCCAGCGGGCTGAACTGCCGTCGCCGCGATCCAGCAGCGTGGCGAGGATGTAACCCAGAAAGACCAGCAAACCCAGCACGCCCAGTTCTGCCGCAAAGAACAGATACTGGTTGTGCGGATCGGCCGTGGGCGTGGCGCGCCAGTCGGTATAGCGACCTTCAATCTCGCTCGCATAAGCGGCGCCGAAGCCACCGGTGCCCACACCAATCCACGGCTGCTTGGCCAGCACGCGCAGGCTGTTCTCGTACATCACCGCGCGCATGCCAAAGGAGCTCAGCGCGCCCTGCCCGGCCTGGGCGGTGCGGAACTCATCGACGGCCACCGCCAGCCGGTCGCGGACGTTGGGCGCCAGCGCAGCGCCAGCGACGACGGTAAGCGCGAAGCCCGCCACCGCCACGCGGTGGCGCGGTACGGTCAGCATACCGAGGGCGAACACGCCGACCACGATCAGCAGCGCCAGATGCCCGCTGCGGCCGCTGGTGGCGATCAACGCGGCCACAGCCGCCAAGGCGCCGATGGCCAGCCACAGCGCCCGCCACCGTCCGCTCGAGTGCAGGCCGAGCCAGATCGCGCACAGCACCGTCACGGCGAAGGCCATACCTTGTGTGCCGTGGTTGCGGAGGAGATCGTCGGCGTCCTCCGGCGGCACACCGGGCACCCCGCCAAAGTGCACTGCCAACACGGCCGCCGCGCCCGCGCCGCACACCAGCGTAAAGGCGCCGGCAAAGCGGCGCTTCCATTCGATGTCGCCGAACAGCGCCAACAGGATCGGAATGGTGAGCAGCTTGCGCCAGCTCCACCACGCATCCCAGCGCGTGCGCCACGGCACCTCGGCCCAGAGCATGCCGAGCGCCACCACCGCCAGCACCGCCAACGCACCCAGCGCCAGCGGCTGGCGACAGGCCGCGGCCAGCCGCGGCCACACCTCGCCGCTGGCGACAAAGGCGACCAGCATCAGCCCGAGCGCCACGTTGGCCACCGGCGGCGAGATAGGCATCCCGCAGACGGCGACGATCGCCATACAGCGCGCCGCGTCGAGCGCGCGTGCAGCGCGTGCGGAGCCGGTCAGCGCCACAGTTGGTAGACGTATTTGCGACGCAGCTTTTCCAGCGCGAACTTTAGCCGTTGCACAGAGCGCGGCGGCTGCGGCTCCAGCACCGACGTAAACAATCCGTTCTTGCTGCCCTGCTCGACCACCGGTGGCTCCAGCCACAGCAGGCGGATGCCGAGTTCGCGGTCGATGGCGTCGAACGTCACGTCGGTCGGTTTGTGCATCCGGTGCGTGTCGATCCACTGCAAGCGCCGCTGCGCCGTCGCCGCACCGATCACGTAAGAGTCGGTAAAGCGCCCCTTGGACGCCCGATACACCCGCTGCCCCGGCCGCTTGGCGCTACGCGGCGTGTAAAAGTTGCCGCCGCTGCCGATGAAGAGCACATGCGCCTCGGTCACAGCCGCCGTCTCGGCAAGGCCCGCCGCCACCGCTGGCACGAAGTCGTCGGCGAGCACGACGTCGTCTTCCAGCACCAGCGCGCGCGACCAGCCGCGCGCGGCGATCCGCCGCAGCGCCTCGACGTGCTTCAGGGTGCAAGACTTCTGACTGCGGCTCAGTTCGTCACCGGCGAAGAAGCGGGCATCGGTGGCCGGGTCGATGTCCTCGGCGTCCCAATCGTGGATGAACTCACCGGTCAACCCGAAGCGCGCCAGTTGCGCCTCGACGTGCCGCCGCCGCTCGACGTAACTGCGCGGGTTGACGATTAGGAAGCCGTCGAACCAAGGAGTTGCAGTCGCCATCAACCAATGATACCGACCGCCGCGCTAAAATACGTGCCACGCTACGTGCCCAGCTCCTGCCGATGCCGCGTCTGTGTCGTAGCCAAGACTTGATCTGACAGACATGCCGTGTTAGGCGGCGACTGATTCGCAGACGCTAGCCAAGCGGTCGAGCTGCTTGGCATGCGCCAACGAGGCGCTCTCGAAGAACTTCTGCAAGGGGATCTTGGCGTAACAATACTCGTCAGGTGCGTGCGCTCGGCGTTGTACGTCATCAGCCGGGCATCGACGTCAGCCTGCAACTCGTCGAGCGTGCGGTACAGCTTGCGGCGGAACGCGCTCGCATAGAACTCGTTCCGGATCGTCTATTGGTACCGCTCGCAGATGCCGCGCGGCGCCCAGGACGATTGCGCCCCGGACCGCCTAATGCACGGTCCGCTCGAACGTGAACTTGCCGTCGCGGTAGTCCACCGGCACGACATCCTTCGGGCCGATCTTGCCTTCGAGAACGAGCTTGGCCACCGGGTTCTCGATCTGCTGCTGGATCGCGCGCTTCAATGGCCGCGCACCGTAGATCGGGTCGAAGCCCGCCTTGGCGATCTGCGCCAGCGCCGTGTCGGAAACGCTGAGCGCCATGTCCTGCGCAGCGAGCCGCTGCTCCAGGCGCTTGAGCTGGATCTTGGCGATCGACGCGATGTTGCGCTGGTCGAGCGGGTGGAACACCACGATCTCGTCGATGCGGTTGACGAACTCGGGACGGAAGCTCTTGCGCACCTCCTCCATCACCGCGTCCTTGATCTCGTCGTAGTCGCGCCCGGCCAGCCGCTGGATCTCGTGTGACCCGAGGTTGCTCGTCATGACGAGCACCGTGTTCTTGAAGTCCACCGTGCGTCCCTGGCCGTCGGTCATGCGGCCATCGTCGAGCACCTGCAGCAGCACGTTGAAGACGTCCGGGTGCGCCTTTTCGACCTCGTCGAGCAGGATCACGCTGTATGGCTTGCGCCGCACCTGCTCGGTGAGCTGACCGCCTTCCTCGAAGCCCACATAGCCCGGCGGCGCACCGATCAGCCGCGCCACGGAATGCTTCTCCATGTACTCGCTCATGTCGATGCGGATGAGGTGCTCCTCGGAGTCGAACAGAAACTCGGCCAGCGCCTTGGTGAGTTCGGTCTTGCCCACGCCAGTGGGTCCGAGAAAGAGGAAGGAGCCGTACGGTCGATTGGGGTCAGCCAGGCCAGCCCGCGACCGGCGGATCGCCTCGCTCACCAGACGCACTGCCTCGTCCTGCCCGATCACGCGCCGGTGCAACCGCTCTTCCATCTTGAGCAGCTTCTCGCGCTCACCCTGCATCATCTTGCTGACCGGGATGCCGGTCGCGCGCGAAACCACTTCGGCGATTTCCTCGGCGCCGACTTCCTTGCGCAGCAGCTTGAACTCTTTTTTCTTGCCGCCCGCGCCGCCCAGCTCGGCCGCCTTGGCCTGCGCCTCCAGCTGCGGCAACTTGCCGTACTGAATCTCCGCCAGCTTGTCGAACTGGCCCTTGCGCTGCAGCTCGGCCATCTGCGCCTTGAGCTTGTCGATCTCGGCCTTGATCTGCGCACTGCCCTGCACCGCGGCCTTCTCGGATCGCAGCACCTCATCCAGATCCGCGTACTCCTTCTCGAGCCGCTGAATCTCGTCCTCGATCAGCCCCAGCCGCTTGCGCGAGGCCTCATCGGTCTCCTTCTTGACCGCCTCGCGCTCGATCTTCAGCTGAATGATGCGGCGGTCGAGCTTGTCCATCGACTCGGGCTTGGAGTCGATCTCCATCTTGATGCGTGCTGCCGCCTCGTCGATGAGATCGATCGCCTTGTCGGGCAGGAAGCGGTCGGTGATGTAGCGGTGGCTCAATTCGGCCGCGGCGACGATCGCCGGATCGGTGATCTCCACGCCATGGTGCAGCTCATACCTTTCCTGCAGGCCGCGCAGGATGGCGATCGTGCTCTCCACGCTCGGCTCATCGACCAGCACCTTCTGGAAGCGTCGCTCCAGCGCGGCATCCTTCTCGATGTACTTGCGATACTCGTCCAGCGTGGTGGCGCCAATGCAGTGCAGCTCGCCGCGAGCCAGCGCGGGCTTGAGCATGTTGCCGGCATCGATGGCGCCCTCGGCCTTGCCCGCGCCGACCATCGTATGGATCTCGTCGATGAAGACGATGGTCTGGCCCTCGTCCTGCGCCAGCTCCTTGAGGACGGATTTGAGCCGCTCCTCGAACTCGCCGCGGTACTTCGCACCGGCCAACAGCGCCGCGAGGTCGAGCGTCAGCACACGCTTGCCCTTAAGCGTCTCGGGCACCTCCTCGTTGACGATGCGTTGCGCGAGTCCCTCGACGATGGCGGTCTTGCCCACGCCCGGCTCGCCGATCAGCACCGGGTTGTTCTTGGTGCGCCGCTGCAGGATCTGGATGGCGCGGCGGATCTCGTCGTCACGCCCGATCACCGGGTCGAGCTTGCCCTGACGCGCGCGCTCGGTCAGATCGATGGTGTACTTTTTCAGCGCCTCGCGCTGGCCCTCGGCCTCGGCACTGCCGACATTCTGCCCACCGCGCACGGCATCGATGGCAGCCTCCAAGGCCTTGCGGTTGAGGCCATGCTCGCGGGCGATGCGCCCGGCCGGACCTTTGTCGTCCGCCACCGCGAGCAGGAACATTTCGCTGGCGATGTAGGCATCGCCGCGTCTCTGCGCTTCCTTGTCGCTCTGATTGAGCAGCGCCATCAGTTCGCGGCTCACCTGGACTTGGCCGTCGGTGCCGCTAACCTGCGGCAGCGCCTTGATGGCCGCGTCGATCTCCTTGGTCAGGGCGGCGACATTGGTGCCGGCCCGCTGCAGGAGCGAGCGCGCACCAGAGTCATCGGCGCGCAGCATGCCTGCCAGAAGGTGCACCGGCTCGATGTACTGCTGGTCATTGCCTAGCGCGATCGATTGCGCCTCGCCGAGCGCTTCCTGAAACTTGGTGGTGAGCTTGTCCTGCCGCATTGCCGCCTCTTTTCGTTCAACCCCGTACTTGACGCCCGTTGTCAAGCTGGGGACGGCGGCGTGGATTTTCAACAGGCCGATACACTACCTGCCGAGAGTCAGGATCCATCCCCCCGCGCCGTGCCGGCTGTCCAGCCCGTTTTGCCGTCCCCGTCCGCCGCCGTTCCAGAGCAGCTGCCGCCACCGACCCTGCCCACCCTGTTGCGGGCGGCGGCCTCGGCCGCCCTGCTCGGCCTGACCGCGGCAGCCCCGACGCCGGCCTTCGCGCAGTTGCTCCCCCGCCTGCAACTGCCCGATGCCAACGCGCCGCAGGGGCCGGCCATCGCACGCTTTGCACTGCCCGATGGCGCGCCGGCCACGCTCGCGCCCCTGATGGAGCGCGTGGCCGACACCGCGCGCCAACGCGACAGCAGCGACATCGACGACGACGAGCGCCAGTTGCGCCGGCTGCGCGACCGCGCCCTCGAAGTGCTGGCCACCGAGGGCTTTTTCGAGCCGGAGATCCGCGTTACCGAGGGCGACCAGCGGGCGCGCTACGTGCTGCAGGTGACGCTAGGGCCGCGCGCCATGATCACCCGCGTCGAGCTCGACTTCCGTGGTGCCATCAGCGCGCAGCCGCAGCGGCTTGAGAGCCTGCGTGCGGCCTGGGAGCTGCAGTCGGGCCAGCCGTTTCGCGACGCCCAGTGGAGCACGGCCAAGACGCGCCTCTTGAGCAGCGTGCAGGACCGCGACTTTCCGACTGCGACCATCGTCGAATCCGCCGCGGAAGTGGACGTGGAAACCGCCAGCGTGCGGTTGCTGGTCGTGGTGGACAGCGGCCCAGCCTTCACGCTTGGGCCGCTGCAGGTCAGCGGCCTGGAGCGCTACGAGCGCAGCTTGGTCCAGCGCTTTGTCGACTTTGAGCAGGGCGACCGCTACGACCGCACCAAGCTGCTCGACTTCCAGCGCAGGCTGCAGGCCGGCCCGTTTTTCTCCAGCGTCGAAGTGGAGGTGCAACTGGACCGCGATCAGCCTGATCCGGCGCCGGTGCTGGTGCGGGTGCGCGAGGCGCCCAGCAAGCGGGTCAGTGTCGGCATTGGCTATTCGACCAACGTCGGTGCGCGGACGGAGGCCGTCTATCGTCAGGTCGGCCTGTTCGGCCGTCCCTACACGTTGCAGACCGGGTTGGGACTCGACAAGACCCGTCAGATCGGCTTTGCCGACGTGCTGTTGCCGCCGAAACCCAACGGCGCGCGGGACAGCTTCGGCATCTTGGGCGAGCACACCGAGATCGAAAACCTCATTACCAGGCGCTATGCCGCCGCGGTGGCGCGTGAATACACGTTTGCGCGTGACGAGGCGGTGTTCGACACGCGGCTATCGCTGACCGCGCAGCGCGAGTCGCAGCGCATCGACCTCGAGCCCGATGAGGATGTCAACACCACGTTGACGCTGGCATATCAGTGGACCCGGCGCCGGGTCGATTCGATCACCAATCCGCGCAGCGGCACCGTGCTCACGCTACGGGGCGCGGGCGGCATCGGCCGTGCAGGCATCGGTGAGCTGCTCGAGAAGAGCTTCGCGCATGGCTACGGGCGCTATGTGCTCTACATCCCCGCGTTTGCGCGCGACCAGATCATCCTGCGCGGCGAAGCCGGGCACGTGATCGCCGATGACATCAACTTCGTGCCGACCGACTACCGTTTTCGCACCGGCGGCGCCGGCAGCATCCGGGGCTATCAGTACGAGAGCCTGGGCACGCCCGAGTTCGACGAAAATGGGCGGCAGGCGGCGATCGTGCCCGCGCGCTCGCTGCTGGTGGGCTCGGCCGAGTACGTGCGCTGGTTCAACGACACTTGGGGCCTGGCGGCGTTTTACGACATCGGCGACGCCTTCGACAAGCGGCCGAACGAACTTGCAGCGGGCTACGGCCTGGGCATGCGCTACCGCACGATTGCCGGGCCGCTCGCACTGGACGCAGCCTACGGCGATCGCGACCGGCGGTGGCGCGTTCACTTCTCGATCGCGATCTCGTTCTGACCGATGAGCGCACCGACTCCCAACCCGGTCGCCCCGACCGCTGCGACCGCCCCGGCTGCCTCCACGCGTGGCCTGTACTGGTCGCTGTGGACAGCGCTCGTCGTCACGGTGCTGGTTGTGGCGGGCGCGATCGGCACCGGCCTGTGGCTGTGGCGCACCGAGAGCGGGTTCGCCGCCGTGGCCCGACTGCTGCCGCGCCTGACCGGTAATGTCGTCATCGTCGAGGCGCCCCAGGGCTCGTTTGCGGACGGCTTCGGCGCCGGACTTCTGCGTGTCCAGACCGGCAGCACGACGGTTGAGGTCCAAGGCCTGCGTGCGCGCCTGTCCAACGCCGATCTCGGCCTGCGCCTGGCTGGCCTGCGGTTCGACTTTGACGAGTTGACTGCCGAACGGGTGCGGCTGCGGATCAAGCCGAGCAGCACGCCGGTCAGCGGGCCGCCGCAAGCGATCGGCTCGCCCGTGGCCGTCAGCGCGCGGCGCTTGATGATTGGCGAGCTCGCGGTGACGACCGGCACCGACGCGTCGCCCAGCACGGTCGCACTGCGGCAGATCAATGCGGGCGTTCGCATCGGCCCGGAGGGCTATGCGATCGAGGACGGTGGATTGGCCCTCGGGCCGGCGACCGGGCCTTTGCAGTTGTCTCTCGCCGGCACGTTGGGAGGCCGAACACCCTTCCCTGTGGATCTGCGCGGCGCCCTCGGCGCCAGCGTGCAGCAGCACACCGTGCAGGCCCGCTGGACCGCGAGCGGAACGCTGTTCGATCTCTTGCTCGACGCCGAGGCCAATGCCGCCGGCGCCGTGGGCAGTGCACGCGCGCAGCTCAACAGCTTCGAGCCGCCCACGTTGCGCGCGCTGCAAGTGGATCTGGCGGACCTTGACCCCGCAGCATGGATCGAGGGCGCACCGATGGCCCTGCTGGCCGTGCGCGCCGACCTGCGCCCGCAGACGGCCGATGTCTTCACGCTGCGCGGTCCGGTGAGCGTCACCAATGCACGCCCCGGCCCTGTGGACAGCCGGCGCATCCCGCTGCGGGCCGCCAGCGCGCAGATCGAACTCACTGCGCGGCGCTTGCTGGCAAGCGAAATCAGCGGCGAGCTGTCGCGCGGCTCGGTGCGCGGCAGTTACGAGATCGGCTTTGGCGACCTGGGCCGCTGGCGGGCACAGGTGCGCGCCAGTGGCGTCGATCCCGCTGCCCTGCACAGCAAACTGCGCACGATGCTGCTGGACGGCCAAGGGTCGGTGCAGCGCGACGGCGACACCACGAACGTGACCGGCCGCCTGGTCAACCGCCGTGGCGTGCCGGCGACCCTCAACATTGCGCTGGCGTTGACGCCGCGCCAGATCCAGATCACCACCAGCGAGCTGCGACTGGGCGCGGGAGTCGCCAGCGTGGCGGGCACCGTCGGACTGCAGGGCGAGCAGCGGACACATCTTGCCGGCACGGTCGCGGAATTCGACCCCTCGCTGCTGCTCAAGGGTGTGCAAGCGCGCGTCAACGGCAACTTTGCGGTCAATGGCGTGCTGGCACCCCAGCCGACGGGTCGCGTGGACTTCGTCCTGACCGACAGCCAGGCCTTCGGCCGGCCGCTGGCGGGCGCGGGCCACATTGCGCTGTCGCCCGAGCAGGCGCTCGACGTCGACTTGCAGCTGGCAGTTCGCTCGGCAAGCCTGAGTGCCAGCGGCGGGCTCGGCGCGTCCGGCAAGACGCTGCAGGTCCAGCTCGACGCGCCCGAACTCAAGGAACTCGGCCTGCCGGTGGCCGGCAAGCTGTCAACACGGGCGAGCTTGAGCGGGAGCCTGCGCGCCCCGGCGGCCGAAGTGCAGCTCGCCGCGGAGCAACTGCGATATGGCGAGCACCTGATCGAGGAACTCAATGGTCTGGCGAGCTACGCCGGCGGCAGCGACGGCGATTTCGCGGTGCAGCTTTATCTCGCCAGCCACCGCTTCCGCGCCAATCCCATGCTGTCGCTGAAGACGCTGACGGTGCAGTCCACTGGCAAGCCATCAAAGCACACGCTCGATGTCGCGGGCAGCAATGACGATGCGCAGCAGCTCGCGGTGCAGTTCGCGGGTGGCTGGGACAGCAAGGCTGAACGCTGGGTCGGTGAGTTGCGCACGCTGATGGCCGGCGCGCCGCTGGATCTGCAGTTGCGTGCGCCAGCAGCGCTGACCACCGACTTCCGTTCCGTGCGCTTCGGACCAGCCAACTTCACGCTTGCCGGCGCGCGGGTGGAAGAGGTCAAGTTGGACAGTAGCGCTGGCGTGCTGGCAAGCAGCGGACGCTTTGCCGGATTGCAGTTGGACGACCTGAGCACTGGCGGCGAGCGGCTCATCAAGATCGCCCCCCGGCCCGATCGCGAGGCGCTGACACTGCGCGGCGAGTGGCAACTGCGCGCCGGCACGACAGTCGATGGCCAGGTCCTGATCGAGCGCAGCGGCGGCGACGTCTACACCAGCGCCGCCGCCGGGTCCGCCATGGGCATCACCGACCTGCGGCTCGCCCTCCAGGCGCGTGCCAGCAGCTTGCAGGGCACGGCGCGACTGGAGGGCAAGCGCGCCGGTCTGCTGGAGGTCAAGCTCAACGCCGAGCTCGATGGCGGCGAGCTGCGCCTGGCGCAGCAGCGCCCGCTGCTCGTCACCGCCCAGGCGGACCTGCCCTCGATCGCCTGGGTCAATGCCTTCCTGCCCGAGCCACTGCGCGGCGCCGTGCGCTTCGGCGGCAGCTTGAACGGCGCACTGAAGGTCGACGGCACACCCGCCGAACCGCGCGCCGACGGCAACCTGACCGGCAAAGGTCTGCGCGTGATCGGCGTCGGCCAGGGGCTGCGACTGGACAACGGCACGCTGAGCGCCAAGCTCAAGGGCAGCGAGATCTTGCTCGAGGAGTTGCGCTTCGAAGGCGCGCCGCGCGCAGCGCCGGCCGACCGGCGCGTGCGCGCCGCCGGCGGCACCGATAGCGGCAGCCTCACAGTGGCTGGCAGCTTGCAGTTGCAGACATTGTCGGGCGTGTTGCAGGTGGCCGCGCAGCGCATGCCCTTGTTCCAGCGGCCCGATCGCTGGGTGCGGGTCGACGGCGGCGCCAACGTCGTATTCGGCAACAAGCGCGTGCAGCTCAACGGTGCCGTGGCGGCCAACGCCGGCTTCATCGACTTCTCGCGGCCCGACTTGCCAACCCTGTCGAGCGACGTGCAGGTGACGCGCACGGCCGCGCAGGCGCGCGCCACGCGTGAGACGCCGACGGCGTTCACCTTCGACCTCGGCATCGACCTGGGGCCGGCGTTCTACATCAACGGACTGGGGCTGGACACGCGCATCGAAGGCGCGGTGCGCCTGCGCGGCGATGGTGGCGCCATCCGCGCCACCGGAGTGGTGGAAGCGCGCGACGGTGTGTTCGAGGGCTTTGGCCAGAGGCTGGCGATCGAGCGCGGCCGCGTCAACTTCCAGGGACCGGTGGAGAACCCGGGGCTCGATGTGCTGGCGCTGCGTAAGGGCCTGCCGGTGGAGGTCGGCGTGTCGATCACGCGCACCGTGCAGAACCCGCTGATTCGATTGCACTCCGACGAGGCGATGGCCGACTTTCAGATCCTGTCCTGGTTGGTGCTCGGCCGTCCGGCGGACGAAAGTGGCGCGGACCGCGCCTCGCTCGCCACCGCCGCCGTCGGCCTGCTGTCCGGCACCAACGAAGGCGTGCCGGCGCAGCTTGCCAAGCGGCTCGGGATCGATGAGTTCAGCCTGCGCACCGGCGAGTTGTCGAGCGCTGGCTCGCTGCTGCCCCGCACTGCCGTGGCCGGCAACGTTCGCAGCACCAGTTCCAACCCCACGGTGGCGAGCGAGTTCATCACCATCGGCAAGCGGCTCAACGATCAGCTGACCATCAGCATCGAGCAGGGCCTCGGCGGTGCCGAAAGTCTGGTGCAGGTCTCGTACCGGTTGTCGAACCGAGTGTCTTTGATCGGTCGCGCAGGCACCGAGAACGCACTCGATATCGTCTACTCGGTTGCCTTCGACTAGAGTCTGTTGACATTCAAGCGATCCAGCAGAAGGCAGCGGTCAGGCAGATGAAAGAGTCGAAGCGCTCGGCCAGTTTGTCGTAGCGGGTGGCAATACGGCGGAAGTGCTTGAGAAGTGCTTGAGGCGGCAGAACCAGCGCTCGATCCGGTTGCGACGGCGGTAAGACTTGTTGGAGTAGCGGCGTTGATGCAGGCGATTGCTCTTGGGTGGAATGACGGCGCGGGCGCCGATGTCCTTGATCCGAGCCAGCAGCGCATCGGCATCGTAGGCTTTGTCGCCGATGACGGCAGCCGGTCGCAAATCGCCCAGC
>JADCGX010000118.1 GCA_020248785.1 Burkholderiales bacterium
CTGAACGGATCGGTGGCGCGTTACTGCCGCAATGTCAAGCGCTGGGGCGATGGTCAGATGGTGCTGCGCTGGGTGGCCAGCGCCCTCAGCGACGCTGCCGGCCGCATGCGCAAGCTGCGCGGCTGCTCGCAGATGCGCAGCTTGCTCAAGGCGCTGGATGCTCGGCGTCCTGAGGCCGACAGCGGCGTGATCCGGAAGGCCGCGTAGCATCAACCCATTGGAGCCGTCACCGGCCACGGTTCAACAGCGGTCGGGACAACGCCGCGGCCTCGGCGAGCACGGCTTGCAGCCGATAGCGGCCGGGGCTGCCGAGGTAGTTGGCCACCACGTGGTAGTTGGTGACCGCGCGCCCCTGCGCGTCAACGAAGAAGCCGCTGCCCGAACTCACCAGCTCGCCAGTGTCGTCGCGCAGCGTGCGCACGCCGATCACCGCTGGCCGCACCTGTGCGAAGAGGGCAGCGGGCGTGGTGTTGGCGGCCGCCGCGCTGCCCGGCGCGGCCGGCGCGGCCCGTGCAACTTGCGAATGCAAAGCGCTTGCTGCCAGGCATAAGGCACCCCCACGCGCACCGGCGGCGAGCCATCGCCCTACCTGCACCGCCAGCGAGCGGTTGGTGGCCGTGCCGTTCGGCGCGGCCGTGCGTGCCTCGGTTTGTCGCTGTGGGTCTGCCATCGTCACCTCAATTGCCCTCATGCCACCCTCCTGCATCCGGCCTGCGGCGCGGGCACCTGCAGCACCGCGCACACTTGCACCTCGCGCGTCGCCTGCTCGCGCATCCACTGCGCGAAGTCCGCGCCTTCCCGAAATGCGGCGGCGCGAGGGCATCGGCCGCTTTTCACCAGCCGGCCGAATCGCCCTCGCCACGGTTCGACGCATCACTTCTTCCGCAGGTGTTTGTCGATGTTCCGCTCGCGCCATGCGTTGATGTCTCGCGCCTCCTTTCGAATGAACTTCCCGGCATTCCCGCCGAAGTCCTCGAAGCCGCGCCGCGGTTGCGGCGTGCGCGGCGCTGGGTGGGTCGGCCGGTGCTGCGGCTGATACGCCGGACGCTGCGGCTGATGCTGCCGATGAGGAGGTTGGTGATAGCGATACTGGTTCTGCATCTGGCAATAGCCAGCATCCGAGGCATGCGCGATCTGCGCTTCGCCGAATGGCACGAGCGCCACAACACCGGCGGCAAGAATCGAGAATCCGTAGCGGGTGATCAACATGATTGAATCTCCAAGTGCAGGTTGGGTTGCGGGAAAGAAGAGTGACTTCCGTGGGCCGAGTCGGAGTGCTCAGTGGCAGGTGCCGTAGGCCCGATCGCCCCAGATGCAGCCGGCGCTCGTGTCGGGCTTATTGCGATAGGCCGGCTGGGACGGCGCTTGGCGGTTGTAGCGGTCGGGGTCGTAGTCCTGCTTGGCGCTCGCGCCGCTCGACGACGAAGAGGAACTGCCGCTGCTCCCCAGCGCCAAAACCAGGCCGACCAGGATGGCCGCGCCGATGATCACCGGTGCCCAGTTGTCGTCCTTGCTGCTCGGCGCTTGCGTTTGCGGTGCCGGCTGAGCCGGGCTGCCTTGTTGGTTCGCCGTGGCCGGCCGGTTCTGAGCGGGTGCCCCGTAGGTTTGCGCATAAACGCTCACAGGCGCGATCGTGAAGGCGGTCGTCAAGAAAATTGCCAGCGCGGCGGTGGTCGATTTCAGGATTTTCATCATTAGCTCCTTGAGGGGTGAAGGCGAAGTCGATTCAATTGAACGTGTTCAGCATCGCGCGGAGAACCGGGTGTGACGGTCAGTCGTCCATCAACCGGAACAGGCCTTAGCCGATCAGCCCGATCAAGGCGAGCGGCGCAGCCACCGTGGCCACAGCGGCCACGGCCGGAGCAGCGTCGCCGATGCCCGTCATCACCGCACCGGTCGCCGTGGCGGCAATGCTGCCAAGATGTGTATGCGTGAGTCCTTGATGCGAGGAACCGACGATGCTTAGCGCTTGCGCGTTGCTGAGTGCGTCGCTGCCGCGCTTGACGATTTCCGCCGCCGCGCCCATCGCGGCCTCGACTTTGTGACGTTTCATCATCTTTGGATCTCCTGGGTTGGGTTGGCGTTGAAGGTGTCGATCGCCAGGTAGTTCCGGTCTGCACGCTTGCTGAAACCAAGCATCCGAGCGCCAGTAGAGACTGCGTTGCTCGGCGATTGTCAGGCGGCGGCGCGCGCCGGCCGCGCAGCGGCTTGTCCTGACAAGCGAACGCCGCAGCGGTCTTTGCACTCGTCACCCTTCCCATCGACCCGCTCACCACCACCGCCAACCATGGGCCGCAGCCGTGACGACAGCGGGCTAGCTTGGTTTTCTGAAAGCGGTCAAGGGGCTTGGTCGCGTGCTGCAACGAAACCGGCCGGGTCGACCTGTGACCCGCGACCGATGCGGCCGCTGCGAGCGTCGGTTTGAGGTGGACAGATCGATGGACGGCGCGGTACCGTGAAGTAGGGATACGGGTTACGAGCAGCGGGGTCTTCGCCGGCGGCCGTCATCTGGGGCCGATGCGTGTCGAGCTGCGAAGGTTCATCCAAACGGAGGAAGGTGTTGTGATTGCTGGCTACGAAACGCGAGCGCGGACCGAACGGCTCTGGCGCGCAGGTTTTTTCTTCTGTCAGATGGCGCTACTGGCCGCAGTGCCGGCCGCCGCGCTCGGGCAAGGCGCGGCGACCATGTTGTCAAGGGTCACGCCGGCGGTGGTGAACATCTCGGTGACGCAGGCGGCCGAACAGACGCAATCGTCGAGGGACTCGTTCTTTCGCCAGTTCGATCAGGAGCGAGAGCGTCGGCCCGGACCGCGCAGCGCTGGCTCGGGCGTCATTGTCGATGCGCAGCGCGGGCTGGTGCTGACCAACCATCACGTGGTAGCCAATGCCCGCTCGATCACGGTCACGCTGCGCGATCGGCGCGAACTGTCGGCGGAGGTCGTCGGGTCGGACTCGGGCACCGACATCGCGCTCTTGCGCATCCCGGCCGAAAGCCTCGTTGCCCTGCCGTTCGGCGATTCCGATCTGCTCAGCATCGGCGAGCCGGTTTTTGCCATCGGCAATCCCTACGGCATCGGCCAGACGGTGACGGCGGGCATCGTCAGCGCGCTGGGCCGCAGCCTGCGCCTGGAGGGTTACGAGGACTTCGTGCAGACCGATGCACCGATCAACCCCGGCAACTCCGGCGGGGCGCTAGTCAGCGCGCAGGGCGAACTGATTGGCATCAATACCGCGATCATCGGCGGTGCGGGCAGTGCCGGCAATGTGGGCATCGGCTTTGCCGTGCCTTCGAACATGGCGCAGGCGGTGATGCGGCAGTTGCAGCAGTTCGGTGAAGTGCGGCGCGGCCGCATCGGGTTGTCCACCGAAGATGTGACCCCGCGTCTGGCGCGGCAGCGAGACCTGCCCGTGCAGGAGGGAGCGCTGGTCTTGCGGGTCGACCCACGCTCGCCGGCGGAGCGAGCGGGCGTTCGCGTCGGCGATGTGGTCACCGCGCTCAACGGCCGGCCGGTCCGCAGCCAGGCAGAACTGCGCAATCGGGTCGGCATGATTCCGGTCGGTGGCAGCGTCGAACTCAGCGGCCTGCGGCAGGGGCGGCCGATCAAGGTGGCGCTCGCCGTTGCTCCGGTTGAGCAGGTTGCGATTTCGGGTGGCAGCGCGACAGTGCCTCAGCTTACGGGTGCAGCGTTGGCGGACTCCCCGAATGGGGTTGTTGTCGCGCGTGTGGATCCCAACAGCACGGCCCATGCGCTGGGGTTGCGCGACGGCGACATCCTCGATGCCATCAATCGGCAGCCGGTCGGCAAGGTGGCGGATCTCGCGCGCCTGCTGCAAAGCGCCGACCGCTTCACGCTGAACGTCTTGCGTGGAGAAAGCAAACTCACTCTGCAGGTGCGTTGAGCCATGGACCCGCGGATCCCGCGTCTGCGTGCCGGCGGCAAGGCTCGCCAGCAGGTGATCGCCGAGCTCTTTCTGGAGATGGGCCCGAAGCTGCAGCGTTTCTTCGAGCGGAAAGGCGCGGCGCCGCAACGGGCGGAAGAGCTGGTTGGCGACGTCTTCGAGCGCATCCTGCGCTCCTGCGATACCTACCGTGGCGACGCGCCGCTGGAGGCGTGGGCCTGGAGCATCGCGCCCAACGTGATGAACGACGAGTTCGCCGCCGCCGGCAAGCGCCGCGGCGAAGTGGCGCTGGACGCAATGGATCCGGAGCCTGCCCAGCGCCTGCTCGACGCGGCGCGCGGCGCCACGGCCGACCCGAGCATCGAGCATTGCATCAAGCGGGCCTTTGCCGAGTTCAGCCGTGCCCAGCCGCAATGTGCCGAGGCGCTGACCACCCTGGCGCTGGAGGGGCTCGACACGACCGCGCTCGCCGCGGTCCTCGGCCGCACGGAAGGGGCGACCCGCGAGTTCATCTCCCAGTGCCGCAAGAAGCTCGCCGTGCTGCTGGAGCCCTGCCTGGACATGCTGTCGCGCCTCGGCGTGGAGGGTGGACATGCCGCCGGATGACGACCAGGACTGGCTGGACGCGTTGGCCGGCAAGCCGCGCCCAGGGGCGGCGCCGCGCACGTTGCAGGAAGCCAGGCTGCTGCGCGCGGTGCTGCTGGCGCAGGCGCAGGCCGAGCCGGAATCGGACGCCGAGCGGCAGCGCAGGCTGGAGCGACTGCTGTTTCGGCTGCGCCGCGCAGGCTTGCTCGACTCGCCGCGGTGGTCGGTCAATACCTGGCGAGTGCCGCTGGCGGTCGCGGCCTCCCTGATGCTTGGCATCGCCGTGGTGCAACTGGCCTATTGGCAGACCGAAACCCCGTCGGAGACGCCGGTCATGCGCGGTGAGGACAGCGTGCGGCGGCTCGTCGTTGACGACGCGGCGCAGACCGCCACCGCCATCGCCATCGCGTTGCGCGCCGAAGGCATCGACGTGCGGGAGTATCCGCTGGGCGTGGCGCGCGGTCTGGAGGTCCGGGTCGCGCCGGCGCAGCGCGCGGGCGCTGAGGCGATTCTCGCGCCCTATGGCATAGCACTTGCGCCGGATGGCCGGCTGGCGATCGAGATTACAAGCCGCCCCAGATGAGATGCGACGCGGCTCGGCGCGCGGCGCGCCTGACAAGTTCCCCCGCAAGGGGTCTTTAGCGATGAAGCAGACGCCTGCTTGCCCGTGGCAAGGACGAAGCGGGCGCCGCTTTCATCAATCAACCACGAAAGGAAGGAAAGCAATGAACTCTCTGCCAGTCAGTCGGATTGCGGTGTCGGGCCTGGTTGCCCTTGCGGCGGTATCCACCGGTGCGTGGGCGCAAGACAAGAAAGCCGCTGGCCCCAACAGCGGCCCCAAGTCTCAAACGGTGTCGCCCAGCGCCGCGGCGGTTGCGGATGTGGCGATGGCGCGTCAGTTGGCGCGTCTGGGCGAGCAGAGGAAGGACCCGGTGCTGCTGATCGCCGCCGCGCGCGTGCTGCAGGAGTCCGCCGGCAAGGTCACCAGTCCGGAAAAGCCGGAGTCCAGCACCGGTGAAGGCGCGGGCACGAAACAAGCGGCGGATGCTTCGGCGGCGGCGATGCTGGCCAGCGCCAAGAAGTTGGCGGCGGGCCGCGCCGATCTGATTGCCTTGGCGGACGAGACGGCCGCGGCGGGCACGCGCGGTGCGGTGGGCGGCGGGAAGGTAGGTCAAACCGTCGTTCGCTCCCGCGGCGTCGACGCCTACTCCGTGACCTTCCGTGGCGGCGAACAAGCCGTTGTCGCGATTTCCGGCGATGGCGACTCCGATCTCGACCTAGAAGTTTATGACGAGAACGGCGGTCTGATCTGCCGCGCCAATGGCGCCTCGGACGACGAGGTCTGCCGTTGGACGCCAAGGTGGACCGGGCCGTTTCGCATCCGCGTGGTGAACATGGGCGTGGCGAACCGTTATGTCATCGGTCACAACTAAGCGCATCCCGCGCGGCGGGCGGCTCGCAGGGGCCGCCGCCGCTGCCCTGGTCATGGCAGCGGTGCTCGGATCTGGGTCGGTGGCCGCCGCAGTGACCCTCGGCGCCGCGCCGGTAAGCGAGGCGAAGCAACAGCTTGCGCCGGTGGCGACCGCTCCCGGCCGCGATCTGTACCGGGTGACCTACGTCGGCGGCGAACCTGCCGAGGTCGAGATCAGTTCGCGGGAGAGCTTATCGCTGGTCCTGCTCGTCTTCGACGACGACCGCCGTCTGATCTGCCGCAGTGCCGAGGCCGGTCCGGTGCAACGCTGCGTCTGGCATCCGAGCGCCACGGCCCCGTTCTGGATCGAGGTCCGCAACCCGGCGGGGCAGGACGTGGCCTACCAGATCGAGACCAACTGACTTGCGTTTGCGGGCCCGGTCGGTCGTCCCGGAGATTGCCGGGGCGCCGATCGAGCGGAGGGAAAGGAAAGGAATCGCTGCCATGCTCTCACGTCGCCACTTCCTGAAGGGCTTGTCGGCCGCCGCCGCGGCCGGTGCGCTCGATTACCCCTTTGCAGCCATCGCCAGCGCGGCCAACGCGCGGCGGGCGGTGCTGGTGGGCGTCTCCGGCTATGCCAAGGACAGCGGCGCCGCGCCCCTGCCCGGCGCCGCCAACGATGTGCGGCTGATGCGCACGCTGCTTTCGCGCCTGGGTTTTGGCGCCGGTGACGTGATCTCGCTTGCCGACGAAGTCGAGGCCGCGCTGCCGCCGACGCGTGCGAACATCCTGCGGATTCTCGAGCAGCAAGCCGCCGGCGCCAGAGAGGGCGACTTCTACTACCTGCATTTCTCCGGTCACGGCTCTCAGCAACCGGTGGCCGCGCAGGGGCCGCGCCGGAGCGAGGCCGATGGCTTGAGCGAGATCTTTCTGCCGATCGACGTCGGGCGCTGGAGCGGTGCCCGAGCAACGGTCGACAACGCCCTCGTTGACGACGAACTCGACGCGTTGCTCGACCGCTTTCTTGAGCGCGGCGCTTTTGTGTGGGCGGTGTTCGATGCCTGCCACTCGGCATCGCTGATGCGCGGCGCGCCGGTCGAGGAAGTGGTGTTGCGCCAGGTGGACCCCGGCGCGCTGGGCATTCCGCAGGCCACCCTGCAGGCGGCTGCGGCCCAGGCGCAGACGGCCACGCGCGGGGAGCCGCCCCCCAAGGGTGCCCTCGCGGAGCGTGGACCAACGAAGGGCAAGGGCGGCTTCGTCGCTTTCTACTCCGCGCAGACCACCGAGGTCGCGCCCGAGATGGCCATGCCGCTTTCCCTGCCCGCAGGCGACCCCAACAAGCGGCGCCATGGCGTGCTGACCTTCATGCTGGCAGAGGCACTGTCCACGCAGCCGCAGGGCACGTACCGGCAGCTTTCGCAGTTCATCCTGTCGCGCTACGCCACCCAGTACGTGTCGAACAAGCCCACGCCGATGTTCACCGGCACGCGGCTGGACGCACCGATCTTTGGTCAGTCGGTGCAGAGCGCCGTGCGCCAGTGGCCACTGCGCCGCGAGGCGGACGAGTTGAAGATATCCGTCGGCCTGCTCGGGCAGATGGCTGACGGAGCGCGGCTGGCCGTGGTCCCGAACCCGCTGGCCGACGACAAGCTCGCGTTGGGCGAAGTCGAAGTGATGCGCGCCTCGCTGTTCGAAGCGCACCTGCGACTGCCTGCCGCGCGCGGCGGCCAGGCGCCGCTCGATGTCGCCGCATTGCCTGACACCGCTTACGCGCGGCTCGTGCGGCCCGCCGTCGCCTTGCGGCTGCGCGTGGCGGCGCCCACGGCTGCGGCAACCGCGACCGAGCCGCGCCGCGTTGCCGATGCCGCCGTTGCGTTGCTCAGGTCCAGCTCGCCGCCCGGTGTGCGCATCGATTGGCAGGCGCCCGGCGCCGGTGCGGAGTTGCGCCTTCACGTCGAGGATGGCCAGATCTGGCTGTTGCCGGCCAGTGGCGCTTTGATCAAGAGCGGCAACGGCAAGACGCCGTCGATCGGGCTTGCGCGCTCGCCCGCCGAGGTCGCGAACCTGTTGGCCGACAGCCTGAACCGCATCGGACGCGCGCTCAACCTGATCCGACTGGCCGAGCAACTGCCGGTAGCGGCCGCCACGGCCGGGGTCGAGGTCCGGCTCGAACATCTGCCGTCCAGCGGCGGCAAGCCGCGCGACCTCGACATGCCGCGGGTTCAGGTGCAGGCGGGCGACCAGATCGGCTTCACCGTCACCAATCGGGGCGCGCAGGCCGTGGACGTCACCATGCTCTACGTCGACAGCGCGTTCGGCATCGATGCGTTGTTTCCGCAGAGCGGCGAAAACAACCGGGTGGAGTCGCAGGGCCAGCTCAAGACGAGCGCCACCGGCCTGCATCCGATCGGGATCGACGACAAGACGGTCGGCACCGAGCGGCTGATCGTCATCGTCAGCGTCGCGCCCCCGCAGGGCGAGCGTGCCGACTACAGCTACCTCGCGCAGCCGCGCCTGGAAGCGACGCGGACCGTCCGCGGCGAAGACAATCTGTTGCGCGACTTGCTGGAGGACGCTTCGTTCGGCAGCAACAGCGTGGCCACGCGCGGCGCCACGCGGTCGGGGCGGGCGCAAGCGACGATGCGAATGTTCACCTGGGAAGTGCGGTCCCCACCCAGGCGCTGAATTCTTGCGTCATGGGAGGCCCAGCAAAGTGCAACGCCTGCGCGATGCCGCCACGCTTGCGCCAGTACTTACGGCGAGCCTGTCAAGGAATCGTCAAGAGCGGCGAGCAGGATTGCATCGAGCGGCACACCGGTGCGCAGGCATGAAGCTCGCATCGCGGGCTGCTCCCAACGGCTTCAGAGTCGCCGGCGCAGGCCCGGACGCGGCGCGGCTGCGCCGCTTCGTGCGGCGCTGCGGCCTGCAAAGCCCGGAGTCGGAACGCGCAGCAGATTTCCTCATAGGCACCAAGTTGCCCCGCGTGACGGCGCCGGATCTGCTGACGCTGCGCGGCTGCGAGACGGCGCTGCGCGCCCCTTGTGCGAAGGACCGCCGCAAGAACGCTCGCTGGCCTGTTCATTGCTTCGTTCGGCTGCTACCGTCCGTTGTGCTGCGGATCGGTTTTCATGAGGAGGGGTGATGATGAAGCCGTTCTGGATCGTCCCGCTGCTTCTGGCAGTGGCCTCCGCCCAGGCCCAGGAGGCCTACTGGTTCGAACGGGGAGGCGCGTCGCGCGCGATTGACTGCGCTTCGATGAAAGGCCCGCTGGCGGGTGGCAAGACCGAGACCCTCTGTTATGCACCGCGTTCCGGCTTGCCGCTGCGCTGCGCGGACCTCACCGCCGAAAGCCTCGACGAGTTTTGTCGCCAGGCCCAAGCCGATTCGAACGCCGCAGCGTCCGACCGCGTGGCGGCCATTGGGCGGGACGTGGCCAGCGGCACGTCGCGCGGCGGCGGGCGCCGCGCGACTCAGGAGCGCTGCCTCCCCGGCTTGCCCGAAGGTTTTCTGCTGCTTCCAACCGACCAGCTTCGCCTCGATCCGACGGCTTCCGCGGTCGCCCAGCTAGTCGAAGTCGTGATCGCGGAAGAAGGCGGCAGCCAGGCCATCGCAGCTTCGATCCCGAGCGTCGGTGCGGGCGGCACCGTAATCGATGCCAATGACTTGCGCGGACGCGCATGGGTGCTGCGCGGCCGCGCCGACGGAACGCCGTTCCTCTGCAAGATCAGAGTAATCGATGCCGCCGAGGCAAGGACCCTCAAGGCGCACTTCCAGCCGTTGCAGCGCCCCGGCCGCGCCGCGCTGCTGGAGCAGGCCGCGTTCTTCCGCAGCAACCGCTTGACCTATGAGTACTGGCGGGCTGTAGAGTCCGCCCGAAACCCGTGAGGAGGAATGGCCATGCGTTCACACATCGGCATGTTGTTTGGAGCCCTGGTGTTGCCGCTCGCCAGCGCCTCGGCGCAGCCGACGGGTAGCGGTGGGCAGCAGCCGGGCAAGGTCGTGGTCGGGTCAGTCGCCACGGACGCGAACTGCGAACGCGTCTTCGAACCGACCAGCCCAGCGTCATTGCTGCGCGATCTGACCGGCGACGTCGTTGGCGCTCAGCTCAAGCCGTGGTTGGATGCCTTCTCCGGGAGAAAACCTGAAGCGGCCGCACCCGATCCGAAGGCGCATCTTCAGCAAGTCCTGAAGACGAGGGCGCGCGCGACGGTCTGGCTGCCCATCGAGATCGAGGAGAAGGTCGGCGATCAGATGGCTAGATCCATGAGTTTCATCACCGCAAGTGAAGTCGCCGAAAATCCGGTCCTCCTGCGGGTGAGCGATATCTTCGATCGTCTCGTCAAGGCATTGCCGCCAGACAACGCTTACAAGTTCCGCCTCCGGTTCGCCGAGTCCGAATCCGCCAACATGACTGCGCTGCCGGGCGGCATTGTCGTCGTGAACACCGGCATGCTCCCGCGCAAGATCGACGACTTCAACGATAACAAGTACGTTGCACTGCTGGCCCACGAGATCGCGCATGTGACCAAGCGCCATCAGACGCGCGAGATGCAGGGCTACATCGCGGACACAATGACCGTGGAAGAACTCGTCCGGGGACTTCAAGGCGGCAAGTCGCAACTCGAAAAGGCAGTGAACATCTTCTCCGGTATCGCCACGCTGGATCAGTTGTTCTCGCGCTTCTACGCGGATCAGGAGTTGGAAGCAGACGCCTGCATCCCGCGTCTGGTCAAGGCCGCGGGCTTCGATCCGCAGCCGCCGGCCTTCGCCTTCCGTGACTGGGCACTGGCGCAATTCATGCCCAAGCCCGAGACCCCCGCGCCGGCGGCCGCGGGTCTGCCGAAGTCCGTGTCCAGCGACCTCAGGGCGGCCGCGCCTGCGGGCAGGCCAGCCAAGCCGACACCCAGAAGCGAGCAAGGCGGGCTGGTTTCCGGCCGCGCTGCGACCGGGCCAGCACAACCGGCCCCAGGCGCGACTGCGGCCGGCGGCCTCAATGACCCGAACGCGCGCGCGTTGTTCGAGAACCGGCATCCACCGACTGAAGAGCGAATAAAGATCCTCGCCGCGTCGTTGCAGTTCTGGGCCGTGCGCGACCCGACGATGCGAACCGCCGGGGATGGTTCCGTGCGCCTGACCGGTAGCACCGCCGGCCCCGAGGACATTTCCGAGACGCCCGCCGCAGGAGGGCAGGCGGCGGCAGGGTCGAATACCGCAGGAGGCTTGCTCAGGAGCCTGACGAGCGGCCGCGACCGCCTAGCCGACAAAATCAGGAAGCTTCAGGGACCACAAGACGGCAATGCTGAGCCCGCGCCGCCAGGCCAAACTGGCAATTGACCCGCAGCAACTCAACCCGGGCGAGGAGCGAGTGCTGCCGGCGCCGCTGCACCGCTCGTACAGTCAGGGTCAGTCCACTCGCAAGAGCAACTGCGGCAAGGCCGTCCGCGCGGCAAGCTCTCATCACGCGAGATCGCCTCTAGCGCCTCCAGTACCTCCGCGCTCGGCGGCCTTACCCGTCACGTCGGCCTGGGTCTACGCGGCACCGCCGGCGGCCCTGCAATTGCTCAGGGCCCGTGAAGGCGCCGGCTGCGCGGCTCGATATCGGGCCTGCGCTGCTTGGCATACGCCTGTGCGCTGGTCCGTTGAGCGACACGCCCGCGGTCTGCTCGCGACGATTTTTTCCAAGTCGCCCATTGTCCGGAAGATACTGGCTGTCGCCTTAGCCGCAATTGTCGCGGCTGCGCCGCTGGCCACCGCTTGCGCGCAGTCCACCGCCCAGCCGCCGGCTGAAGAAAGCGGCACAAGGAGTTGCGCGACGCGCACGGACTTGCCGGCCGCACTCGACGAAGACCCCGCCCGGCTCGCACGGGAAGCTGACTACCGGCACCGCGAAGTGCAAGCGGCCGAGCGGCGCCTCGGACCGCGGGATCCTTGTGTAGCGGACCATCTGCTCGCTGCGGCGCGCCTCGACTTGAAGCTCGCGCGCTACGCCGAAGCGCGGTCCGCGCAGCAACGGGCGCTGGCGATACGCGAGAGCGCGCTCGGCCTGGACAACCCCGAAACCGCGTTGGCTCTACTCGAACTAGCCACTGTAGAGACGGAGCTTGCCTGGCATGGCGAGGCCCATGCGTTTCGCCAGCGTGCCTTGCGGACACTCGAGCACACGCGAGGCCCCGCCCACCCCGACACCGCGCGCGCGCTCAACGACCTCGCCTCCAGCGAAGACGAACTCGGCCGCTCCGACCGGGCGCTGCCTTTGCGGCAACGCGCGCTCACCGTGCGCGAAGCTCGGCTCGGCGCGGAGCATCCCGACACCGCGCAGTCGTACGCCGACCTAGCTGCAACGCTTGACCGCCTGGACCAGTCTGACCAAGCCCTGCCGTTGCGTCTGCGGGCGCTCTTGGCCGTTGAGAAGATCCTCGGTCCGCAGCACCCGGACGCGGCACGCGCCTTGAACGGCCTGGCCACGACTTACGGCAACCTCGCGCGTCACGCCGATGCGCTGCCGCTCGAACAGCGCGCGCTGGCCATCTTCGAAAGAGCGCGTGGTCCCGATCACCCCGCCACCGCTGACGCCCTGACCAACCTTGCCGACACGCTCGGCAAACTCGGCCGCTATCTGGAGGCCGTCCCGCTGCAACAGCGCGCTCTCGGCATCTACGAGCGGCGGCGCGGACCCGAGCACCCGCACACGGCCGAGGCGCTCAGCTCGCTGGCCGGCACCTATGGGCAACTGGCGCGACACGCCGAGGCCCTGCTGCTCGAGGAGCGTGGGCTGGCGATCACCGAGCACGTGCACGGACCCTCGCACCCGCGGACCGCCGATGCGCTCACCAATACCGCCATTGCGTACATGCAACTGGGTCGCGCCGACGCCGCTTTGCCATTGTTCGAACGCGCGCTGGCCGTCCGCCGCGGTACGCTGCCCCCGGGACACCGTGACATCGGCCGTGCGCTCGGCAATACAGCCTTCACGCTCGGGCAACTGGGTCGCCACGACGAGGCGCTGCCGCTGCAGCGCGAAGCGCTGGGCATCATCGAGCGCTCCGCCGGGCCGGCGCATCCCGACGTTGCACTGGCAATGAGCAGCCTTGCCTTCTCGCACGCGCAACTCGGTAACGCCGACGAGGCGTGGCCTCTGTATTCGCGTGCATTAGCTGTTCGGAGCACCGTCTGGGGCGTTGCGCATCCGGCCACCATCGCCGCGGCGTTGGACGTGGCCGGCGTGCGGCTGCGCATGGGCGACCGTGCGGGCGCGCTGCCCATGCTTTACGAGGCGCTCGCGCTGAGCATGCGCGCCGATGACCGCGACCGCCAATGGCGCACGCAAGCCTGGCTGCGCCTTGCGCACGCGCAGGCCGGTGAAGGCGACGCTGCCATCTTCTGGGGCAAGCAGGCCGTCAATACAGTGCAAGGTATCCGGGTGGGGCTGGGCAGCTTGAGGGCCGACTGGCAGCAGTCGTATCTGCTAGGCAAGCGCGGCGTGTACACCGATCTGGCCGACCTGCTCATCGAACGCGGCCGCCTGGCCGAAGCCGAGCAAGTACTCGCGCTGCTGAAAGAATTCGAACTGTTTGAACTTCTGCGCGGTGATGCGCCCCGCGGCCGCGCCGACCTCACCGGCACCGAGGCGCAAGTCGGAGCCGAGTACGAGGCGCAACGGCGCTCCGGTGTCGCGCAGGCGCGTGAGCTCGACAACCTGGAACGCCGTGTCGACACCGAAGGCGAACTGCCGCCGGACGATGAGGCACGCCTGCAGCACCTGCGCGCCGAAGCGCTGCGCTGGAAAGACGCCTTTCAGCGGTGGGCGGGCGCTCTGCAGCGCGGCGTCACGCGCGATGCGGCCGCGCTGATCGGCCGCGGCCCGCGCGAACTGGAGGGAACCACCCAGTTGCAAGCCGCGTTGGGGCGGGACAAGGGTGCCGTTGGACTGCACTACGTCGTTACCGACGAGCGTCTGTCGATCGTGCTCGTGACTCCGCAGGGCCTGTTCGGCCGCCAGGTACCTGTAAGGCGCGTCGAACTGAACCGGCAAGCCGCGGCATTGCGGCAAGCGCTGCAAGACCGCCGCGCCGATCCTCGGCCTGCCGCGCAAGCGCTCTATGACACCTTGATCGCGCCGGTGGCCGCCGAAATCGAAGAGGCCCGCGCGGACACGCTCGTCCTGTCCTTGACGGAACTGCTGCGCTACGTTCCGTTTGCCGCCCTGCACGACGGCCAACGCTACTTGGTGGAGCGCTTTGCGTTTGGCGTCTTTCTTCTCGGAAGCGCTTCGCACACGGCGCCGAGCCGGACGCAGGCTCGCGTCGCGGGCCTCGGAATGACGCAGGCAACTGACTCGCTGCCCGCGCTCGCTGGAGTGCGCAAGGAGATCGGCAGCATCGTCCGCACCGAAGAGACGCCCGACGGCATCATGGCCGGCACGATTGCCCTCGACAACGCGTTTACGAGAGGTCGGCTGCGCACCTCGCTGAACGGTACGTATTCGACCGTACACATCGGCAGCCACTTCGTCTTTCGCCCTGGCGATGCCAGGAATTCGTTCCTGCTGCTCGGCGACGGTACGCGCATGACCCTAGACGAACTGGCGCAACTGAATTTCTCCAGAGTGGAGCAAGTGACCTTGTCCGCCTGCGACACTGCCAGCGGCGGCGGCGCGAACGAACACGGCATTGAAGTCGAAGGCCTCGCCGCAGCCATCGCGCAGCGCCTGCCGCACGCCGTGCTCGGGACGCTTTGGCCGGTGGCCGACGCCAGCACCGCCCTGGCGATGCGGCGCTTCTACGAAGGCCGTGCCGCCGAGCCGCCGCGCTCGCGTGCACAGGCACTACGTGCTGCGCAACTGGCGCTGTTGCGGGGCGAGGGCAGCCTTGAGGCGGCGGCGCGCAACGAGGCGCGCGGCGCCACCCGCAGCACCGGCGCCGGCGGCTCGGCTGCCTTCACCCCCGATCTGGCTCGGCCTTACGCGCACCCGTATTACTGGGCGCCGTTCATCTTGTTGGGAAGCTGGCTGTGACGGGGATGGCCTTGCGCGGATCGCCGCGGCCGGCGTTGCCACCTTCCAACCCGCGAGCGCGCGCTGCCGAACGAGGGTGCGGCCCCGGCGTCGCCTCCGCGTGCTGTGCGCGGTCGGCGCTTGTCACTTTATCGTCGCACCGTTGGCGGTTGCCGGTACGGCGTGCAGCCGCGCGGCCGCATGGCCTGCAGCCGCGGCAGCGTGGTGGTCATGGACCCGCCATGGCATCCTGTCTTGCTCGATTCGAGTCCGCCGGCCGTCGCAGTTCCTGACAAGTCCTGGCACGCGGTGTCTTTAGTGGTACAGGCGCTTGCCGCTTCCGAGGCGGCCGATTGGGCCTGCAACCCCACGAATCGCGAGGACGGGACATGACCAAGAAGCTGGACCAGGCGGAGAGGGAAGCAAGGAAGGTTCTGAACCTGTGGTCGGCTGGCGCGGCTGCCATCGGCTGGGTGCCGGGCAGCATGCTGGCCTTGGCCGCTGCGGATGTAAAGATCGTCAAGGATGTGGCCAAGGCCTTCGGGGTGGAACACTACTCGGTGGAAGAAGTGACGGCGGCGGTCGGCGCGTCGGTCGCCGGCAAGATCATCGCCGGCGAGGCGCTGTCGCTGTTTCCCGGCTTCGGCTGGGCGGTGAAGTCCGGCGTTGCCGCTGCCGTGACCAAGACGATGGGCGAGACGATGATTTCGTACTTCAAGCGGCGCTCGCCGTATCCGGCCTGATGCGCCGGCGCTGCCACGAAAGCGCGCGGGGTGGGCCGAACTGACGCGTCGCGGTCCGGCAGGCACCGCAACGCGGCGGTCGGTGCGCTGCCGCGTGGCGGACGGGCGGCAGCAACAGGTCGTTGGCGAGCGGGCGCCGCCCGCTACGCTTTCGCGGCGAGCCTTACGAAGACTGTCATGACGGATCTCCGATGAGCCAGACCAACGTGATCAGGAAGAAGACCACAGCGTGGTGGGTCGCGCCGCTGGTGCTGGCGCTGGCGGCGGCGCTGCCCCAGGTCGTGCGGGCTCAGCAGCCCGCCGCCGAACAAACCCAGCCCAGCGAGGCGCAGTTGCTCCAGGCGCTGAAGCAAGCCGAGGCGGGCGCTGTGGGCGATGGCAAGGAACTGTTGAAGCCGTTGGAAGCATTGGTGGTCTTCTATGTCGGCGCCGCCCGTTGGGCGGACGCGCTGCGTACTGCCGAGAGGTTGCTCACCCTCGAAGAGCGGGTCTACGGGCCAGAGCACGTGGAGGTGGCGGGGACGTTAACCGCCATCGCACGCCTGCGCCTAGGGATGGGTAGGGTTGATCTGGCGTTGCGGGCTTACGAGCGCAGCCTGGCGATCCTCGAGAAGACGCACGGACCGGAGCATCAACGCGTCGCCGACGTGCAGCACCAGTTGGCCGGCGCCTACCGTTTGGCGGGGCGCCATGGCGAGGCGCTGCCGTTGTTTCAACGCAGTCTGGCGGTGCGCGAAAAGCTGCTTGGAACAGAGCACCTAGATGTCGGAGAGAGCGTCAACAGCCTCGCGGTCCTGCTGGCGACCATGGGTCGGAACGAGCAGGCACTGCCGCTGTACCGGCGCAGCCTGGCGATCCGCGAGAAGGTGCACGGCCCCGAGCACCCGGACGTGGCAACGAGCCTGAACAGCCTCGCGTCGCTGTACCGGGCCATGGGCCAGTACGCCGAGGCGCTGCCGCTCTACCGGCGCAGCCTGGCGATCCGCGAGAAGGTGCACGGCCCCGAGCATCCGGACGTGGCAACGAGCCTGAACAACCTCGCGTTGCTGTACCGGGACATGGGCCAGTACGCCGAGGCGCTGCCGCTCTTGCGGCGCAGCCTGGC
>JADCGX010000119.1 GCA_020248785.1 Burkholderiales bacterium
AAGTCGCTGTCGCGACTGAACAATTTGAGCGGCGGTCGATCACCGGTTTGGAACTGCTCCGCAGTCGCGGGAATTGCCCGGAAAGCCGCGCCAACACTCGATCTGCGCTGTTTGGCAGCAATGACAACTGCGGTTTCTAGGGTCAGAGCGGCGCGCTCTCTCCGGGCGCCAACAATGCAAGCGAGCCTGAACCCGCAGTGGCAAGCGGTGACCGCTCGGCAGCGCTTGCTTGACATCGCCACACGCACAAGCGTAATTTCTGTTTCAATCGAAATAACAGAAGTGTCGACACTCTGATGACGCTGACGCCCCTTCAAGAACGCTTCATCCTGCATTGGGGTGAAATGGGCAGCCGCTGGGGCGTGAACCGCACCATCGGGCAGATCCACGCGCTGTTGTATCTGTCCGCGCGACCCTTGCACGCCGAAGAGATCTCCGAGACGCTGAACGTTGCACGCTCTAACGTCAGCACCAGCCTCAAGGAGCTGCTGTCGTTCGGCATGGTGCGCGTGGCGCACGTGCTGGGCGACCGGCGCGATCACTTCGAGGCGCAGCAAGACATCTGGCAGGTGTTCCGCACCGTCGTCGAGGTGCGCCGCCGGCGCGAGATCGACCCCACGTTGTCGATGCTGCGCAATGAATTGCTCGCCGCGCCAACCAGCCCGGAAGACGAGCGCACGCTGGCGCGGCTGCGAGAGGTGCACGACTTTCTCGAAGTTGGCACCGCCTGGATCGCCGAAATGCAGCGGCTCGAGCCGGCGACACTGATGAAACTGCTCAAGATGGGCGCAAAGGTGCAACAACTGCTGCGAGGCGCTGACGAGATCTCGGCGGCGATGCCTCGACCCTAAAAATTTTGCACATAACTTTCTGTACTGACTGAAATTTCAGACATAAATTCATCATGCATAACCAACCTCTCGCTCCGCATCTTTCATCACGTCGCCGGTTCGGCGCGCGGCACCAAGTCAAGCTGGCTGCAGTGCTTCTGATTGGCCTGCCGACAACCATCGTCTTCGGCGCGATCGCCGCGCTCGGCGCCGTCATGGGCGTGGTCATGCTCGTATCGATGGGCGTGGAAGTCGCCCGCGGCACGGTCTCCCGCGACCTTGCAGCCGTTGCGCTGTTCGCCCTGTGGGGACCCGCCGGCCTCGCGGGCCTCGCGGGATTCTGGTCGTGGGTGTTCTTGCCCGCAGCGCCGACACGCCGACGCCTGTTGTTGTCCGCAGTGGGCCTCACCCTCGGTGTGCTTGCGCTGGAACCCATCACGCCCGCAGCAAGCTTTTCCCTGACGACGTCGGCGATCCTTGTCTCGTACGCCGTCTTTGTCTGCACGGCCGCGACGCTGATCGCGTTGAGCCTGCTGCTGCACCTGACGCGACCCCGCGCCGGCGCCGCGGCCGCGCGCAACGCCACGATCGTGCTGTTCGACGGCGCCTGCCCGCTGTGCCGCACCGAGATGCAGCGGCTCAAGCTGCGCGACCCCGACCACCGGCTCAGGCTCGTTGATATCGCCGCGCCCGAGTTCAACGCGCCAGCGTGGGGGTTCGAGCTGGCCGCGCTCGGCGATGCGCTGCATGCGCGCGCGCCCGACGGGCGCTGGCTGATCGGCATGGCCGCGATCCGCCATGTGTACGCGCGTGTCGGCCTGGGCTGGCTGCTCGCACCCACCGGCTGGCCCGTGCTGCGGCCCGCGTTCGACCGCTTCTACGGGTGGCTCGCGCGCCATCGCCTGCCCGTCTCGGGCCGGCTGCTGGCACTCGGCTACGGCCGCTGCGACGCGGGTTGCGCCGCTGCGCCACGCGCTTGGTCGTAGGAGGTGCGCCATGCTTGAACTCGCCCTCTGGTTGCTGGTCGCGCAAGCGCTGCTCGGCGCCTTCGACACGCTCTGGCATCACGAACTGACCGTGGCCCTGCCGTGCAGCCCCACGGCACGGCGCGAATTCGCGCTGCATGCCGCGCGGGCGCTGCTGTATTCCGTGGTCTTTGCCGGCCTGGCCTGGTTCAACTTCGCCGGCGTCTGGTTGCTCGCACTGATCGCGATCGTGCTGGTGGAAGTCGTGTTGACGCTCCGGGACTTCGTGGAAGAAGACCGCTCGCGCCTGCTGCCGGCGTCCGAGCGCATCACGCACACAATTCTGGCGATCAACGGTGGCGCAGCCTTCGCGCTGCTGGCGACCGTGTTTCCAGCCTGGTGGGCGCAGCCGAGCGCGCTGCTTCTGGTCGATCGTGGCCTGCTGTCGTGGTTGCTGTCCTGCGCCGCGCTCGGCGTTGCCCTGTCAGGCGTGCGCGATGCGTTGGCCGCTTGGCAGATCGCGCGCCTGGCGCCCTCGGTCGAGATCGAGCTCGGTGCGCCGCACCGGCGCGTGCTGGTGACCGGCGGCACCGGCTTCATCGGCTCGACACTGGTGCGGGCGCTACTCGCGGGCCGGCACGACGTCACGGTCATTTCGCGCCGCCCCCTGGCCGCCGCGATCCAGTTCGGCGCCCGTGTGCGCGCACTGCGCAGCGCGCGCGAGCTTGCCGACGACGAGACGTTCGACGCGGTGATTCATGTGGCCGGCGCACCGGTGGTCGGGCCGCGCTGGAGTGCGGCACGCAAGGCGCTGCTGACCCGCAGCCGCACCGACGGCGCGGACGATCTGCTGGCGTTCGTCGCGCGCGCGCCAGCCGCCGGCGGTGTGGGTGCAGGCCTCCGCCGTCGGCTACTGCGGACCGGCCGCGCGCAGCGTCGATGAAGCCGCGCCCGCCGGCAACGGCTTCGCCGCGGCGCTGTGTGCACGGACCGAGGCGGTGCGCGACGCACTGCTGGTGCGCGACGTGCGCTTCGTCGCGCTGCGCTTCGGGCTGGTGTTCGGTCGCAGCGGCGGCGCCTGGCCGGCGCTTGCTCGGGCGGCGCGCTGGCTCGGTGCGATGACACCCGCGGACGGCGAGCAGCGGCTCGCGTGGATTCACCAGGACGATGCGCTGCGGCTGATCGCACGCGCAGTGGCCGATGCGCGCCTGATCGGCGCAGTCAACGCGGTCGCAACGGATAGCCCGACCTGGCACGAGTTCGCGCAGGCACTCGCGCATGCGCTGCATCGGCCGCGCGGCTTGCGAGCACCGGCCACGCTGCTGCGCGCGGTGCTTGGCGAGATGGCGACGCTGTTCGTCGACGGCCCGCAGGTGCGCAGCCGCGTACTGGCACGCAGCGACTTTGCCTTCCGCTACCCCACCGTCCGCGCCGCGCTGATGGACCTTGCATAACGAGCACCCACGGACGCGTACTCGCACACGGTCGCATGGCCACACACGTCCGAGACGCTGACCGATGCGCGAGCCTGGCCTGCGCCTCCTGATCTACGTGTCGTGACTTACGCCTCGTAACCCAAGCCTCACGGGCCAAGCCTCACGACCCACGCTTCGTGACCCAAGTCTCATGACCCACGCCTCGTGCTCCGGCCCGCAGATGAACCTCCGCACGCACATTGACGCCGCATGGAGCAGCGCCGCGCCGTATCTTGGGGCGCGCCGCGTGTCAGCGTGGCTGCTGCGCCTGGGTCAACGGGTGGCCGAGCGCGGGCGACGCCCGACGCCAGCAGCCGCCGGGGCTGGGTCGGACGCGGCTGCACCGACCGTTGCCACGGTCCTGCAACGCGCTCTGGCACAGCAACATTCGCAGCCACTCCATCCTGACATCGCCCGCCGCTTCGACCAGCACGCGATGATCTTCGCCGGCACGATGCAGCAGGTCTGCTGCTCGCTGCCGGGCGCGCTGCTTGCGCTGCTGTTGCGGCCGCTGCATCTGCTGCCGGCGCGTTGCGCGCGCGACGTGGCCTTTGTCTTTCGCATCGAAGCGCGAGGCGCAGCTTTTCACAAGGAGCGGCTGTACCGCTTTGCCGACGGCGGCACCTTTGTGTTCCGCTCGCTGTTTGCGGCCGACCCGTGCCTGCACGAGCAGTTTCCGCTTGGACTCGGCATGGCGCTGCGGCTCGAGGCACAGCAGGATGGCGCGCTGCTCTTTGCCGATGACGGCTACTTCGTGCAGGTGATGGGTCGGCGCTGGCGGCTGCCGGCGTGGCTGGGCGCGCGGTTCGAGTTGCTGCACAAGAGCATCGATGCGGATCGCTTTCAGGTCCTGCTGCGGGTGTCGCATCCGTTGTTTGGCACGCTGTTTTACCAGCGTGGCGAGTTCGCACCGCCGTAGCGGCGCGCGTCTACACTGGGCCGCATCCGGTCGATCCGACCACTCACGCGGAGTGCGCCATGAATCTTTCCGACCTGAAGGCCCTGACCGACGCCCGCTGGGACCACGATCTGGTGCCGCGGCTGGTCGATTACGTGAAGGTCCCCGCCAAGAGCCCCGGCTTCGATGCAAGCTGGGCGGCGCACGGCTACCTGCAATCGGTGGTCAAGGAGGCTTACGCCTGGGGCGCGGCGCAGAAGATCGGCGGGCTCGAGCTCGAGATCGTCGCGCTCGATGGCAAGACACCCTGCATCTACTTTGACGTGCCGGCCACCGGGCCCTTTGGCAACGCCAAGACGGTGCTGTTCTACGGCCACCTGGACAAGCAGCCCGAGATGGTCGGCTGGCGCGAGGATCTCGGCCCGTGGAAGCCGGTGATCGAGGACGGCAAGCTCTACGGCCGCGGCGCCGCGGACGACGGCTACGCGATCTATGCCGCACTCACCATCATCGGCGCGCTCGACGCGCAGGGCACGCCGCGGCCGCGCTGCGCGGGGATCATCGAGACCTGCGAGGAATCCGGCTCGCCGGACCTGCCCGCCTATCTCGACCTTTTGGCGCCGCGCTTCGGTGATGTCGCGCTGGTGGCCGGCCTGGATTCCGGTTGCGGCAACTACGAGCAGCTCTGGGTCACGACCTCGCTGCGCGGCCTGGTCGGCGGCACCATGACCGTGGAGGTGCTCACCGAGGGCGTGCACTCGGGCAAGGCCAGCGGGCTGGTGCCGAGCTCGATGCGCATCGCGCGCCAGCTGCTCAATCGCATCGACGATCCGGCCAGCGGTCGTGTGCTCGACCCGGCGTTTCATGCCGAGATTCCGGCCGAGCGGCTGGAGCAGGCGCGCATGGCCGGCACGATCCTGGGGGACCAGGTATGGAAGGAGTTTCCGTGGGTTGGCTGCAACCACGGCCCTGCTGTGGACGACTTGGCCCACACGCATGCGATGCCAACGACCACCGATCCGGTCGAAGGCATCCTGGCGCGCACCTGGCGGCCGGCGCTGTCGGTCACCGGCGCCTCGGGCTTTCCCAGCGTGGATTCCGCCGGCAACGTGCTGCGCCCGAAGACGACGTTCAAGCTGTCCCTGCGCATCCCGCCCACGGTCGACGGCGAGCGCGCCACGGCCACCATGCGCAAGCTCCTGACGGAGAACGTGCCCTACAACGCCAAGGTCAGCTTCGATGCTGATTGGGGCGCGACCGGCTGGAACGCGCCGGAGACCGCGCCCTGGCTCAGGCGCGCCGCCGACGCGGCCTCGCGCGCCGTGTATGGCAAGGATGCGGCGTGGATGGGCGAGGGCGGCACGATTCCGTTCATGAACATGCTGGGCGAGAAGTTTCCACGCGCGCAGTTCTTGATCACGGGCGTGCTCGGACCGCACTCCAATGCGCACGGTCCCAATGAGTTTCTGCACATTCCGTATGTGAAGCAACTGACGGTGGCCGTGGCGAGCATCATCACGGCGGTGCCGGGGTGAGCCGAGCGGCGCAACGCACGCTGCTTGCTGACGGCCCGCAGTTGCAGGCCGCTGTTTTCTTGACGGAGCGCTCTCACGCCATGACATCTTCCATGACATCTTCATTGACACCCGCTTGGGCATCCCTGTCTCGCCTGGCTGCGCGCGCGGTCCTCGCACTGCTCGCGCCAGCCCTGGTCTTGACCGGCTGCGCCAACATGACCGAGACGCAACGCGGCACCGCGCAGGGCGCGGGCATCGGCGCGACCGCCGGCGCCGTCATCGGTGCAGTCACCGCGGGCGGCAACGTTGGGCGCAGCGCTGCCACGGGCGCCGCAGCGGGCGCCGCGATCGGCGCGATCGGCGGCTACTTCTGGAGCAAGCGCATGGAAGAGCAGCGCCAGCAGATGGAGCAAGCCACCAAGGGGACCGGCATCGATGTGGCGCGCACGCAGGACAACCGCATCAAGCTCAACATCCCGGCCGACGCCGGCTTCGCCATCAACCGCGCCGACATCCAGCCCCCTCTGCGCGCGGTGCTCGACAAGTTCGCCACCAGCATGAACCAGCACGCAGTCACGACGATCCAGATCGTTGGCCACACCGATTCGACCGGCGGGCCGCAGATCAACGAGCCGCTGTCGATGGCGCGCGCCGGCGCCACGCGCGACTACCTCGTCAGCCGCGGCGTCTCGCCCACCCGCATCAGCACTTCGGGCATGGCCGAGCGGCAGCCGGTGGCGTCCAATGACACCGAGGCCGGGCGGGCGCAGAACCGGCGCGTCGAGATCTTCATCGCCGAGGCAAGCCCGCCGGGGTGATTTGCGCACAGCCAGCAGACGCCCGGCCAGTCGCTCCGCTCGTCCAGCGCCGCCGTCGATCGACCCGGCACGCGGGCCGGTGTCAGCGCAAGGCGCGCGGAGGACCACTGGCACGCCATCAACTGCACGCCATGGACTGCGCGCCACTCACCGCAGCGCATCCCGGGCAAGCGCAGCGTCTCGCTGGCTGGCTAACGCAGCGTTAACCGGGCGACGACGGCATGGCGCCCGGCCCGCGCGGAGCATGATGGACAGCGAGCGCCGCGCGGGCCAGGTGCCATACCGTTGCCATGCAGTTGGCGCTCCGGTTTGAACGACAGATTTGGCAGCGCTCGGGTCAAGCTCTTGGGCATAGACGATGAACCCCCGATGCTGAGCGACCTTGTCGTACAGCCTGCGGCCCGGCTCATTGGTTGCTTGTGTCTGCCAGTACACCCGGCTTGCACCCGCCCGAGTGGCTTCTGCATAGACGGCTTGAATCAGCGATCGTCCAACGCCTTTGCCGCGAACTTCAGTAGACGTGAACAGATCCTGGAGGTAGCAGACCGGTTCGACTCTAGTGGTGCTTCGATGGAACAAGTAGTGAGCAAGCCCAACGAGGTGACCCTGGTCTTCAGCCACAAGTGCGAACACTGGCTCGATGGGGTTGAAGAATCGGTCCCACGTAGAGCGAGTGATGTGCTCGGGGCGTGCTGTGGCTCCCTCGCGGCCGTAGAGCGCGTTGCAGCCGACCCAGAGCGGCAGCCAGCTAGCGAAATCGCCACCTCGCACTGAACGAACGATCACGTGCGGTCCCTCGTAACGTAGGCTTGAGAAAAAGGGTGCATGCGCCGGCTAGCTGTAGGCGTACTCAGCGAGCAAGGTCGCTTCTTCGGCAGTGGTGACGAGATACAAGTATTCGAGCTGACCGCCGCCACGCAGCCGCAGTGAGGTCGGCCGGCCGTCGACACCCCACAGCGCAAGATCCGGGTGTGCGGCCAGGTCGGCGGGCATGCGCTTCGCAAAGCGCAGGTCGCTGCGCTCGATGCGGATCAGCGCAAAGGCTGCGACGATGCGCTGTTCGAGCGCGGGGTCGCGCGCAATCACGATCACGCCAGCGCGGCTGGTCAGCGGCGCATGGGAGCGCTTGATGCGCAGGGGTACACCATGGTCGGCCAAGCGCGCGGCCAAGTCCGCCGGCAGCCCATTGTCGACCGCACACCCGCCCACCAGCAGCGGCATGCCTGCGGCCACGACAAGCCACAAGAGCGCGCGGCGTTGCGCCATCTGTGCAGAATTGGGCCGCGTGGCGTCAAGCGGATGCGCCGAAAGGCAGGCGCCTCTGTCTGGCTGCGTGCTACGCATCAGCACCGCCCGTGCGCGCCAGTGCGTCGTACAGCATCGCGCGCGGCAGGCCGGTGGCCTTGGCCGCCACCGCCGCGGCCTTGGAGGCGGGCAAGACCTGCGCGAGCGCACGCAACCAGGCGCGCGTCGTCGCGTCGATCGCCGCTGCGGTCGGTGCCGCTGCCGTGTCGGCGTCCACCATCAGCACGTACTCGCCGCGCGGTGTGTGTGTGGCCGCGTAGTCGGCCAACGCGCCGGCGCGCAGCACCTTGATCGACTCGAACTTCTTGGTGAGCTCGCGCGCAACGACCACGTGCCGTGTGGGCGACAGGGCCGCGTGTAGCGAGACCAGGGTGTCGGTCAGACGGTGCGGCGCCTCGAGCACCACAAACGCACCCGGCAGCGCCGCTGCCTCGTCGAGCCGGCGTGCGCGCTCCTTGGCCCCCGTGGGCACAAAGCCGAGGAAGTGCAGGTCCTGCGCCGTCAGGCCGGCCGCGCTGATGGCGGCGAGCAGGCTGCTTGCCCCAGGCACGGGCACCACGCGCAAGCCGGCGGCGTGCACCGCGGCGACGATCCGCGCGCCCGGATCGCTGATGCCCGGGGTGCCGGCGTCGCTCACAAGGGCAACGCGCTCGCCCGCCCGCAACAGGGCAACGATCCGCTCAGCGGCCAGGCGCTCGTTGTGCTCATGCGCGGCCAGCAGGACGGGCGGGGCCAGTCCATAGCGCTCGAGCAGCTGCCGTGTGACGCGGGTGTCTTCTGCGGCGATCGCATCGGCCATCGAGAGGACCCACAACGCGCGCACCGTCAGATCCGCGGCGTTTCCGATCGGCGTGGCCACTACATACAATGCGCCGGCCGGGGTGTCCTGCGTGGCCACGCCGCTCAGCGCGGCCCACTGCCGCGCCCAGTCGGTCGACCACGCCAACCGCTCCTGCGCTGTCTTTCGCTGCATCGCCATCGTGCCGGCCCGCCTATTGCCCTTGATGTCTTCGGTCCTGTCGCCCCGGTCACGCGCATGGCTGGCTGCGCCCGGGATCGCGCCGCTGACCGCTGTGGGTGCGCTGTCTACTGCGCTCACAGCCGGGTTCACCGCGGCGCTCACGGCCGCGCGCACTGCCGCGCTGTTTGTTGCACTGCTCTCATTGTCCGTGAGCGCGCAGACCCCGGCAACGCAGCCTGCGGCGCCGGTCACTCCGTCGCCCGCATTGTCGTTGCACGCGGCGCCTGCCACTGTCCCTGCCACTGCCCCTTCCCCTGCGCATGCTGAAGCGCCGGCAGCGCCGGGTGCGTCGGCTTCGCCCATCACCATCACGTTACTGCTGCCGCCACAGAACTCGCCGTTTGCAAGGGCAGCGGAGGTCGTTCGCCAAGGCGCATTCGCCGCGCAGGCGATGAGTGCCGCCGACGTGACCTTGCAGGTGGTGGAGGTCGACGACCAGCCGCTGCGCGTGCAAGAGGCGCTGTTGCGCGCGCGCGAGCGCGGCGCGCAGGTCGTGCTCGGGCCGCTGACCCGCACGCAGGTGGCTGCCGCCGCGCAGACGCGCGTGCCGCTTCCGATGGTGATGCTCAACCACGCCGAACAGGACGGCGGCGCGCTGCCCACCGTGCTCGCCCTCGGGCTCACCATCGAGCAGGAGGTGCGGGTGCTGGTACGTGGCAGCCTGCGCCAGTTGGTGCCTGCGGCCAACCCGACACTCGGCGCCGCGCCGCGCCTGACCCCGCGCGTCGTGATCGTGGCCGGCGACACGCCGCTGGCCCGCCGCGCGACTGCGGCCCTGGGCGATACCCTGCGCGATGCTGGCGAGCGCTACACCGTGCTGTCGTTCTCGCCTAAGTTCGATGCCCTGCTCGCCCTGGGCGAGCGCATCACCAAAGAGCAGCCAGAGGCAATCTATCTCGCGCTGGACGCCCGCGAGGCGGCCATCGCGCGGCCGCGCCTGCCACGCGACGTGCTGATCTTCGGCACCTCGCAGGTCAACCTCGGCGGCGCCGAAGGCGCGCTGCTTGCCCCTGATCTGGAAGGTATCGTCTTCGTCGATGCGCCCTGGCTGCTGGAGCCCGATCATCCAGCCGTCATGGTCTACGCCAAGCCCGCGCAACCGCTGTCGGCCGAGTTGCAGCGCCTGTATGCGCTTGGCATCGATGGCTATCGGATCGCGCTCGCGTGGGCCGGTGGCCACTCGCAATTCACGCTCGATGGCGTCACCGGCTGGCTGCAGGTCGATCGCGCACTTTCGGCACGCGTGGAACGCTGGCCCAGCTTCGCGGTCTTCCGTGGCGGCGGAATCGAAAAGATCGAGATCGCACGATGACATTCTTGCGTCGCCCAATGGCCGGGGAGCGCACGCCAAAGCAACGTGCGGGTGCCGCCGCCGAGCAGGCCGCCTGCGAGCACCTGCGGGCGCAAGGGTGCACGATCGTCGCGCGCAATGCGCGCTACAAAGAGGGCGAGCTGGACATCGTGGCGCGTCAGGGCACGCTGTTGCTGTTTGTCGAGGTGCGACAGCGCGCGGGCAGCCGCTTTGGTGGTGCCGGGGCGAGCGTGGACCACTTCAAGCGCAAGCGCTTGCTGCGTGCCGCGCAGCACTTCTTGCTCGAGCATTACGGCGATGGAGCCGCGAGCATGCGCCGCACCGGGGGCTGGCCGGCGTGCCGGTTCGATGTGGTGACGGCCGATGCGAGCGGTGTCACCGAATGGATCCAAGATGCCTTTCAGGCGGATTGAACGACTTTTGGCAACACGAGGACGCATGGTGGTGAGAAGGACGACCTGGACGATGGCCATCGCGGCGACGCTGGCCATGGCAACGCTGGGCGGCTGCGCGCCGCTGGTGGTGGGTGGCGCCATGGTGGGCGGCGCCATCGTGGCGACCGACCGGCGCTCGGTGGGCATTCAGCTCGAAGACGAGGCGATCGAGAGTCGCATCAACCGCGCGATTGCCGAGCGCGTTCCGCCCGAGCAGGCCAATGTCACCGTGACCAGCTACAACCGCAAGGTGTTGCTGACCGGCGAAGTGACCACCGCACTCGTGCGCGAGCAGATCGAGGCGCTTGCCAAGGGTGCCGAAAACGTGCGCGCGGTGGAGAACGACATCTTTGTCGCGCCGCTGACCACGCGTACACAGCGCAACAACGACCTGGCCATCGCGGCGCGACTGCAGGCCGCGCTGCTGGCGGACCCCGCGGTGCCGAGCTCGGCCATCAAGCCCGTGACTCAGCGCGGAATCGTCTATCTCATGGGCCGTGTCACCGAGGCCGAGGGTGACGCCGCCGCGCGCGTGGCCGCGCGCGTGCAGGGCGTGCAGCGGGTGGTCAAGGTGTTCGACTTTCTGAGCGAGGCCGAGGCGGCGGAGTTCCGCAAACCGCCGCCGGCCACACCGCCGCAGAAGGGCAGGCCGTGACAGCGTAGGAGCCTCTGACCTGGCGAAGCGGGCGTTAGGCGTGGGACGTCAACCAACTGTCTGACTGCCGCAACCCTCGGTCGTTGATCCTCAACTCCCAACTCTGCGCAGCCGTAGCGGCCCACGCAAGTCACCGTCCAGCACTCGTTGCGGATCGACGGCAGCACCGCGCTGGGCGATCACAAGCTCGCCGCGCAGCGCCAATGTCGCGGCGACGCGACGGACCGCCGGCATCAGTGGCCGCCAATGATCAGCCGAAATGGACCGTGCAACGTCCGACGGACAGGCGCTGGCACCCGGCGCACGCCGGCTGAGCACGCGCTCGATCGCCTGCACGATCGCAGCGTCTGGGCAACGGTTCACGTCCAAGGTGTCGTCCAAAAAACCTTGCGGTGTGGGCGCGTTTTTCTATAGTCGCGCTCCGCAGCGAAGCCACTCTTCCTCGGCCGCCACACTTATGGCCGCGGCGACATCGGAAGCAGCCTAGCTCGCGCTGTCTCTTTTGGGAGGTGCCATGGGCTTTCTGATCTTCATCGCCATCGTTGCCGTGATCGTCTTCTGGGCGATCGGCGCATACAACCGGCTGGTGAGCCTGCGCAATCAATTCAAGAACGCGTTCGCGCAGATCGACGTGCAGTTGAAGCGGCGCTACGACCTCATTCCCAACCTGGTCGAGACCGCCAAGGCTTACATGAAGCACGAGCGCGAGACGCTCGAAGCCGTGATCCGCGCGCGCAACAGCGCGGTCAGTGCCAACCAGGCGGCCGCGGCCGACCCTGGCAGCGCCGCGGCAATCGCCGGCCTCACCGTCGCCGAAGGCGCGCTCACCGGCGCCCTGGGCAAGCTCTTCGCCCTCGCGGAGGCCTACCCGGACCTGAAGGCCAACCAGAACATGATGCAGCTCACCGAGGAGCTGACGGGCACCGAGAACAAGATTTCGTTCGCGCGGCAGGCGTTCAACGACGCCGTCATGACCTTCAACACGGCCGTGCAGCAGTTCCCGACCAACATCCTGGCCAGCATCCTCAGCTTCACGCCGGCCGAGCTGCTGGCCGCCACCGAGTCGGCCGAAGAGCGCAAGGCCGTCAAGGTCCAGTTCTAGGAGCGCGTTCGGGCGCACGCGGGATGCGAGAACCGGGCATGTAGACGGGCAGTCCGTGGGGGCGCAACGCGCGTTGGACGCGCTGCGCCCTCGCGCCTGGTGGTCTTCTGACTCCCGTCATCCGACTCCGGACTCCCAACCCATGAACTTCTTCGAGCAACAGCAGCAGGCGCGCCGCTCCACCACGCGGCTCGTGCTGCTCTTTGGCGTGGCCGTCGCCGGCGTGGTGCTGGCCGTGAACTTGGCGCTCGCGCTGGCCTTCGGCTTTATCGGGCCGGGCGTGCAGACAGTGACCGCCGGTGGCGTGACGATGAGCCGCGGTGGGCCCGCCGGGCTGCACGTTTTCGTTTCGCTGGCCACGCTCGCGCTGATCGGCGGCGGCACCTGGTACCAGACGGTGAGGCTGCGCACGGGCGGCGATGCGGTGGCGCAGATGGTGGGCGCGCGCCCGCTCGACCCGTCCACGCGCGATCTGCTCGAGCGCCGGCTGCTCAACGTGGTCGAGGAGATGGCGCTCGCCTCGGGCACGCCGGTGCCGCGCGTTTACATCATGGACCAGGAAAACGGCATCAACGCCTTTGCCGCTGGTCACAACATCAATGATGCGGTGATCGCGGTGACACGCGGCACGCTCACGCGGCTGTCGCGCGACGAGTTGCAGGGCGTGATCGCGCACGAGTTCAGCCACATCTTCAACGGCGACATGCGGCTGAACCTGCGCCTGATCGGCGTCCTCTTTGGCCTGCTGCTCTTATCCATGGCGGGCCGCTTCATCATGGAGGTGGGCCGCGGCGGGCGCGACAGCAAGGGCGCCGCTGCCGTCGGCCTCGGCGGGCTGGCGCTGTTCCTCATCGGCTACATCGGCATGTTCTTCGGGCGCCTGATCAAGGCGGCCGTGTCGCGTCAGCGTGAGTTCCTGGCCGACGCGAGCGCGGTGCAATTCACCCGCAACCCGGACGGCATTGGCGGCGCGCTGCGCAAGATCGGCGGCCTGGCCGAGGAGTTGGGCGCGATCGGCTCCAAAGTCGACCACCCGCACGCCGAGACGCTGTCGCACTTGTTCCTCGCTGGCGCGCGACCCAGCTTCGTGGCCGGCCTGTACGCAACGCACCCGCCATTGTCCGACCGGATCCGCCGCATCTACGGCCGCGAGATGGCGCTGCTGCCAGCACCGGAGCAGCCGATTGCCATTGCATTGGCCGGCGGGCAGCGCGCGGCGCCGCTGGCGGCGCCGCGCGCCGACGGGTTTGGTCGCCATGGTGACGCCAATCCGCTGGCGGCCATGGTCGCCCCGGTGGCGCAGTCGTCCAGCGTCGCGCAGGCGGCGATGACACAGCAGATCGGCACCACGCCGCGCACGGGCGGCGACTTTGCTGCCTTACTTGGGCAGCGCGTGCGCGACCTCGGCCTGGAGTCCGCGGTGCGCGACAGCGCCCTGGCGCAACTGCTGGTGCTGGCGTTGGTGGTCGAGAAGGCGAGCGCGGTCGGTGCGAGCCAGCGCCGCGCCATCGCCGAGACTCTGGGCAACGAGGCCGCGCAGACCATTGACCGGCTGCACGCTGCGGTGGCGCAACTGCCGCCGGGCACGCGGCTGGCGCTGCTCGATCTGGCCGGCCCGGCGCTGCGCAAGCTGGCGGTGGTGCAAGGCGACCGGCTGCTGATGCTCGCGCACACGCTGATCCATGCCGACGGGCGCATGACGCTCGCCGAGTTCCTGCTGTACACGGTGCTCAAGCGCCGGGTCGGCAGCGACAGTCGGCGCGCGGTGCCAGTGCGCTACGTCCGCGTGCAGGACCTGGGGCAGGACGTCGCCCGGGTGCTGTCGCTGATCGCGCATGTGCGGCTGGCCGAGGATCCGACCCACGCCTTTTCCGCGGGTGTGCAGACGCTGCCCGAGCTGCCGCTGCAACTGGTCGAGCGCGAACAGCTGTCGCTCGACGGCATCGCGCGCGCGCTCGAGCGGCTCAACCAGCTGGCGCCGCTCGCCAAACCCGGCTTCATCCGCGCCTGCACGGCCGCGGCCTTCGTCGATGGACACACCAACTGGAAGGCGGCCAGCTGCGTGCGCAGCATCTGCGCGGCGCTCGATGCGCCGCTGCCGCCGCAGATTGCCGAGGATATGAGCGTCTAGTCGGCGAGAACCAAAGGCCACGGTCGCGGACCACGGTCGACCCCAGCCGCGGCAGGGAAAAGCGATGTTCGGGTCGTGCGCCTGCCTAGAATTCGTGTCTGCCCCAAACCGCTGCGTCCGCTGCGACCACCCACGCATTGCGCCATGACCAAAGAGACCGAGACCGCTGACGACTTCTCCGTTCGCCTCGCGCGGCGCCTGTCCCTCGGACTGGGCGTGGCAGCCGTGGGCCTGGTGGCCGCGCTGCTGGCGCTGCCGTACATCGCCAGCAAGCCGCGGCCGGCGCCTGAGGTGACCTTCCAGACCATCGCGGGCGAACGCACGGCCATGAGCGCGCTCAAGGGCGACGTCGTGCTGGTGAGCTTCTGGTCCACCACCTGCGCGCCATGCATGGCCGAGATGCAGGACAAGGTGGCGCTGCATCGCATGCTGGCACCACGCGGCCTGAAGACCTACGCGGTGGCGATGCGGTACGACCGCCCGGACATGGTGATCGCCATGGCGCAGCGCCACGGCATGCCGTTCGAGATCGCGCTCGACCTGCGGGGCGAGGTGGCCAAGGCGTTCAACAACACCGAGACCACGCCAACCAAGTTCCTGGTCGACCGGCAGGGCCGCATCGTCAAGCGCTACATCGGCGGGACCGACTTTCCTGACCTGAAAGCCGAGATCGAGGAAGCGCTCGCCGCCTCGTGATCGCCTATTCGCTCAGTTGGCCTGCGCGCTGCCCTGGATGCGCCGCACGATGAATCCGACCGCCACCGGCGCCACCGCCCACAGCAGCGCCAGCAGGGCCGAAACCGGGATCGGCACGTCGTTGCGGCGGTCAAAGACGTAGAACAGGAAGCTGAGCAGCACGGTGACCGCGCCGATCGCGCCGGCGCCGCCCCGGCGCGCCAGCAGCCACGGATAGATGAAGATGCCGAGGCCGATCAGGGCCACGATGGTGACCGTGCCGGCAAACCAGTTGGGGAAGTCGAGCACCATGCAGGCTCCGCGACGCCGGGCACCGGCGCAGTCCGAATTCTGCCGCGCCGCGCCTGCGGTGGCTGCTGGGGGAACTCCGCCCGGTGGCCGTCTGCGCTGCTAGCCGACCACGCCGGCGGCGTGCGCCTGCTGGTCGGCGTGGTACGACGAGCGCACCATCGGGCCGCAGGCCGCGTGCGAGAAGCCCATCGAGCCCGCCTCGTGCTCCTGGTCGCGCTCGGCTGGCGTGGCTTCCACCAGCTTGCGCAGGAAGTCCACGGTAGCCATGGCGCCCATGCCGCCCAGCACGCCCAGCGTGGGTTTTCGGGCGGCCGGTTCGCCAGGCGGCGCGGGTGGCGCGGGCGGCACGGCGATGGCCGGATTGAGGCTCGACTTCATGCTAAAGAGGTTATGCTATTTCTAATTCAAAAGGCTAATATTTAGCCACGGCCGAGAAACGATGGAACGCACCCGAGGAAGATCGCTTTCGAGGTCGAGAAGCCCGCATTCGAGTTGGTTCTCCAGCGCCTCCAGGCTGTCGAAGACGAGGTTGTGGAAGAACTTTTCGCGCAATTCGTCCCAGACAT
>JADCGX010000012.1 GCA_020248785.1 Burkholderiales bacterium
CAGTTCGCTGCGCTCGACTTCACTCAACTCCAGCGTCGCCTTCGGTCGCGCCATCCTTGAACCTCGTCGTGCAAAACAGGGTACACGCTCAGACCCGAGGTGTCGCAAATGGTTCGACGAATTTCTCAATCAGGACACTAGATCACGTCCGCTGAGACCTCGCCGTTCGAAAGTCTGCGCGCAGCGTGGCTCGGAAGACACCCGGCAGGTGCAGCGCAAGTGCAAAGCATCCCCGCCGGCGGCCGGAGCGCCGCTCGAGAATGCACACGGACCAGGAAAGGAGTCACCGCCAAATGAGACTGACACGACGCTCGTTCATCCAGGCGTCTGCGACCACGGCAAGCTTGCTGGCCGCCGGTTGCCAGACACTGCCTGCATCCAACGCCATAGCCACCCGCAAGGCGAAGGGTGCCAGCCCAGCCAAGGGTGAATGGGTGGCCAGCGCCTGCCAGGGCTGCACGCAGTGGTGCGCCGTGGAGGTGTTCGTGCAGGACGGCCGCGCCGTCAAGGTCCGCGGCAACCAGCACTCCAAGACCAATCACGGCTTCGTATGCCCACGTGGTCACATGATCCCGCAGATCACCTACGACCCTGACCGCTTGAAAGTGCCAATGAAGCGCACCGTGGCCGCCAAGGGGCGTGACATCGATCCGAAGTGGGTGCCGATCACGTGGGACGAAGCGCTCAACACCATCGCCGACAAGATGATCGAGCTGCGCCGCGGCAACGAGCCCGAGAAGCTCGTCTACATGCGCGGCCGCTACTCGCCGACGTCCACCGACTTGATGTACGGCACGCTGCCGAAGGTGTTCGGCACGCCCAACTACTTCTCGCACAGCGCGATCTGCGCCGAGGCCGAGAAGATGGGCTCGGGCCTGACGCAGGGCTTCTATGGCTACCGCGACTACGACCTGAACACCACCCAGTGCGTGGTGGCATGGGGCTGCGATCCGCTTGCGTCGAACCGCGAGGTGCCCAACACCATCAACCAGTTGCCCGGCATCCTCAAGCGCGGTGGCACGGTGATCGCGGTCGATCCGCGGCTGTCGAACATCGGCACCAAGGCCCACGAGTGGTTGCCAGTCATCCCCGGCACCGATGGCGCGCTGGCCGCCGGCATTGCCAACGTGCTGCTGACCGAGGGTCTGTGGAACCGCGACTTCGTCGGTGACTTCAAGGACGGCAAGAACCTCTTCGTGGCGGGCAAGGCCGTCGCCGAGGACACCTTCGTCGAGAAGGAGACCCACGGCCTTGTGAAATGGTGGAACCTCGAACTCAAGGACAAAACGCCGGCCTGGGCGGCCAAGGAGTCGGGCATCCCCGCCGAGCAGATCGTCCGCGTGGCCCGTGCCATGGGCAAGGCGGCCCCGAAAGTGTGCGTGTGGATGGGACCGGGAGTGGCCATGAATCCGCGCGGTACCTATGCCGCCATGGCGGTGCACGCGCTCAATGGCCTGCTCGGCTCGATCGACGTCGAGGGCGGCGTGCTGCAGAGCTCCAGCGTCCCGGTAGGCCGGTTCCCGAGCTCCGACAAGTATGTGGACGACCTTGCGAAGAACGCGAGCAAGGGCAAGAAGCTCGATGGACGCGGCAACAAGGACATGCCCGCGATGATGAATGCGCGGCCGGGCAGCGGTGTCGTGACCAACAACGTCGCCAACGGGATGCTGAAGAACCCCGGGTCCGTAAAGGTCTTCATGGCGCACTGGGCCAACTTCAACTTCTCCTGCACTGAGCCGAAACGCTGGGACAAGGCGCTGGCGCAGGTTCCGTTCTTCGTGCACATGACCACGCATGCCTCGGAGATGACGCAGTTCGCTGACGTCGTCCTACCGACGACCTTCAACACAACCGAAGGCATGTCGATCATCACCAATATGGGCAACCTACAAGGCTATGCGGCCATCCAGCAGCCGGTGGCAAAGCGGCTGTGGGACGTCAAGCAGGAAGAGACCGAAGTCATGTGGCTGCTCGCGGAGAAGCTCAAGGCCAGGGGATTTGCCAACCTGTACGACTACTACAGCAAGGAGTTCAAGGACCCTGAGACCGGCAAGGCGCCCACCAACGATCGCGAGTTCAGCGAGATCGCGGCCAAGATCTCGAGCGCGCCGTTCTGGATGCCAAAGGAGCCGTTGAAGGGCGACCAGATCGCCGGTTGGGCGGAGTTCAGGAAGAAGGGCATCTACTCCGGTCCCAAGTACACCTTCAAGCGCGGCTGGGGCGGCAAGTTCAACACGCCCACCAAGAAGTTCGAGTTCTACAGCGTCGCCTTGAAAAGCGGCCTGGAAGAGCACGCCAAGAAGCACGACGCCAGCGTGGACGAGATCCTGCAGGCCATGGGCTACACGGCGCGCGGCGAGCTGGCCTTCGTTCCCCACTACGAGGCGCCCAAGCGGCATGGTTCGCGTGAGCAGTTCCCGTTCGACTTCGTCGACTACAAGTCGCGCTTGAACCGCGAAGGCCGCTCGGCCAACCTGCCTTGGTACCAGGAGTTCAAGAAGGTCGATCCGGGCGATGTGTCGTGGGACGACGTGGTCAAGATGAACCCGACCGACGCCAAGCGACTGGGGCTCAAGTCCGGCGACATGGTGCAGGTGGCCTCCCCGGTGGGCGCCATCACCGTGAAGCTCAGGCTGTGGGAGGGCGTGCGCCCGGGCACGGTCACCAAGTGCTATGGCCAGGGACATTGGGCTTACGGTCAGGTCGCGTCGAAAGAGTTCGGCAAGACACCGCGCGGCGGCAACAACAACGAGATCCTGGTCGATGACTACGACCGATTGAGCGGCTCCACCGCGCGCAACGGTGGATTCACCGGCGTCCGGATCACCAAGGTTGCCTGATCCACACGCTGAAGGAGATGGAGATGAGACTTGGAATGGTCATCGACCTGCAGCGCTGTGTGGGCTGCAGCGCCTGCGCGCTCGCATGCAAGGCCGAGAACAACACGCGCGACCGGGCGGACGAGCAGGCGTACAACTGGGCGGACTTCATCATCAAAACGGACGGAAGCTTTCCCAACGTGAAGCATGAGGTCATCCCGGTGCTTTGCAACCATTGCTCCAACGCGCCCTGCGTTGAAGTTTGTCCAGTGACGCCCAACAAGGCGATGTACAAGACGCCAGAGGGCATCACGATGCACGACCCAGCACTTTGCATCGGCTGCGGCAGATGCATCGTCGCCTGCCCCTACAGCAATGCTTCACTGGACGAGACGAGCCTGAGTGGCGAGCAATACAGCGTGCTGAGCTTCAACTTCAAGGACGAAGACGCGCAGCCGAGATGGAGTCAAGACGCGGCGCTGATTCCGGGCGTCACTGCGACTGGCGCGCAGACTGCAAAGCGCGCGGGTGCACCCATTCCAGCTGGCAACTTCTTTGCAAGCAAGGACGTGCAGCCGATCCGCACGGCCGGCGTCGTCGAGAAATGCACGTTCTGCTCGCATCGCACGCTCAACGGCTTGCAACCCGCCTGCGTCGATGCATGCCCGTCCAAGGCACGCATCTTTGGCGACCAGGATGATCCGAAGTCGCAGATTGCCCAAGTGCTGGCCAAGGAAAAGAGCTTCCGCTTGCAGGAAGACAAGGACACCAAGCCCAACGTCCACTACATCGGCAAGTACAGCTCGCGGGCGTAACCTGTCGCCGCGCACGGAAGGGCGGGCCATGCCCGCCCGTTTTCTCGGAGAGACCCCATGGAGCAAGACGACGAGCGCCAGCTCGCCGCCCGGGCTGACCTCGCGCGACTGCTGTCGGCCTGCTTCTACGAACCCGATCAAGCATTCCTCGATGACGACGTGTTCGGCCAAATGGCCGCGGCCGCGCGCCAGGTCGACACTGGCCTCGCCACGCTGGCCACGAGCCTCGATGCTGCGTTTCGCGCCGAGCCGCTGCAGGCGCTGCTGGTCGATTACACGCGACTGTTTCTCGGACCCACGCATCCGATGGCCGCGCCCTACGGCTCGGCGTGGCTAGGCGACAGCCAGCCACTGATGCAGGAAACCACGCTGGCGGTCGATGCGCTGTACCGGGAGGCGGGCTTCGAGATCGCCGAGGACTTCCGCGACCTGCCCGACCACGTGACCGTTGAACTGGAGTTCCTGTACGCGCAACTGTTCGCGCAAGCGCAGGCGCGCCGCGCAGGCGACAGCGCGGCGCTTGAAGCCGCGAACCTAGCCCGCCGGCGCCTGCTGGATTCGCACCTAGGCAGCTGGGCTCCTCGCTTCGGCGCCGCGCTCGGGAACGCTGCGCAAAGCCAGTTCTACCGAACACTGGCCCTTCTCACTGCCGCATTCGTGGAGGCAGAAAAGTCGCGCGCCTGACCGGCCCTCGCCGGCACCAGCGCGCGTTCCGCCGCACCTGGCCTGACCACTCGCCCGCACCGGCACTTCGTTGTCATTGACAACTAAAAGATGCGGCGAGTATTGTGCGGCCAGTTTCGTTGCTATTAGCCACCAAATGAGCCCTACGAGGAAGGACAGCGGCCCCAGCGGCAGCCTGTTGCGCGAAGTCACCCGGCTGTACGCGCGAGCCCAGCGGGCGGCGGCGGACTGCTGCGGCACCTCGCCCACGCAGTGCCAGGTCATCACCGAGCTCGGCCGCACCGGACCGATCAGCATGGTGGAGCTGGGGCGGCGCCTGTGCCTGGAAAAGAGCTGGATCAGCCGCGCGATCGAGGGCCTGGTGGACGATGGCCTGGTGACCAAGGCAATCAATCCAGCGGACTCGCGCAGCTGGCTTGTCAGCCTCAGCGCGGCCGGGCGCCGCCGCTTGAAGGCGCTCGACGAGCAGATCGAAGGACACGCACGGCGCGTGCTTGCGCACGTTCCGGCCTCCCAGCGCACCGTCGTGCAGCAGTCGCTCATGTTGCTGCTGGCCGCATTGCGCCAGGACGCCGGGCTCGATGCGACCGAAGGCGCTGCCTGCTGCGCGCCACGACATGCGCGCCGACAAGCACGCGGTCAAGCAAGCGAAGGAGCACGACATGTCACAAGCGAATGACCTGGCCGACGCGTTGCCCGTGGCCATCCTCGGTGGTGGCCCAGTCGGACTGGCCGCCCTGGCCCATCTGCTCGACCGCAAGCTGCCGGCGGTGCTACTCGAAGCGGCACCACAAGTCGGCGAGCACTTCCGCCAGTACGGGCCGGTGCGCCTGTTCTCGCCTTGGAAATTCAACATCGATGGCGCCATGCGCCGGCGCCTGCTGCAGGCAGGCTGGACTGCGCCGCCCGACGACGCGCTGCCGCTGGCCAACGAGATCGCTGCGCAACTGCTGGTGCCGTTCGCGCAGCTGCCGCAGGTCGCACCCCACGTGAAGCTCGGCCACCGGGTGCTGTCGATCGCGCGCGTCGGGATGGACAAGGTCAACAGCGAGGGCCGCGGCGCGGCGCCGTTCGAGCTGCGCGTCAGTACGGCCGCCGGCGAGCAGCAGTTGCTGGCGCGCGCAGTGATCGACGCCTCGGGCACCTGGGGCAGCCCCAACCCGCTGGGCAGCAACGGGCTGCCGGTCGCCGGCGAGGCCGCGCTGCGCGAGCACATCGTGTACGGCATCCCGGACGTACTCGGGCGCGATCGCCAGCGCTATGCCGGCAAGCGCGTCCTCGTGCTGGGCGCCGGGCACTCGGCAGCCAACGCGCTGCTGTGGCTGGCGGAGCTGGCCTCGACCGATGCAGCGACCAGCATCGTCTGGGCCGTGCGCGGCCGCGCGATGGCGCGTGCGTTCGGTGGCGGAGCCGCGGATCGGCTGCCGGCCCGCGGCGAGCTGGGCAACCGGCTGCGACAGCCGGTGAACGCAGGCAGCCTGCGCCTTGAACGCGACTTCCACGTGCGGGCGCTGCAGCGGGTCGGTGACAAGATGCGCGTCATCGCGGCCAGCAGTGACGGCACGCCGCGGATCATCGACGGCGTGGACGAGATCATCTGCGCGACCGGCCAGCGGCCAGACCTGACGCTGACGCGCGAACTGCGCCTGAAACTCGACCCCTGGCTGGAATCGACCGAGGCGCTCGGGCCGTTGATCGATCCCAATGTGCACAGCTGCGGCACGGTTCCACCCCACGGCCACCGTGAACTGTCGCACCCCGAGCCGGGCTTCTACACCGTCGGCGTGAAGAGCTACGGCCGGGCACCAACCTTCCTAATGCTCACCGGCTACGAGCAGGTGCGCTCGGTCGTTGCTGCGCTGGCCGGCGACTTGGCTGCGGCCGACCAGGTGGAGCTGGTGCTGCCCGAGACCGGAATATGCAGCACGACGGGTCATGCCGAGGCTGGCACGGCAGCGTCGGAGGCGGCGTGCTGCGGGACGCCGGTGGCCACGGTGAGCGCACGCATCGCCGTGCGCCGCAAGGACACTGCGCCCGCGCAGTGCAACGCGTAGCTGACGTGAGCCTGGTGGCCGGCGCGCAGCAACGCGAGCCCTGGCGGCTCGTCATCGCTCTCGGCATCACGCAGATCACGTCCTGGGGCTCGGTCTACTACCTGTTCGCGCTGCTGCTGCAGCCGGTGCAGCGCGAGCTTGCGCTGTCCAAGCCGCTGGCGGTGGGCGCATTCTCGCTGGCGCTGCTGATCTCCGGCCTGCTTGCGCCGCGCATCGGCGCCTGGATCGACGCGCACGGCGGGCGACGGCCGATGGTGCTCGGCTCGCTGCTGATGGCGGCGGGACTGTTCCTGCTGTCGCAAGCGCATGGCGCTGCCGCGTTCTATGCGGTGTGGGCGCTGTTGGGCGTCGCCATGGCGCTCACGCTGTACGACCCCGCGTTTGCAGTCGTTACGCGTGCTTCCACGCTCAACTACCGGCGGGCGATCACGGTGCTAACGCTCTTTGGCGGCCTTGCGAGCACGGTGTTCTGGCCGCTCACCCAGGCGCTGATCGATGAGCTCGGCTGGCGCGGCGCGGTGCAGGTCCTGGCCCTGATCAACCTCGCGGTCTGCGTGCCGCTGCACCTGACCTTGCCCAGCGGCGAGCGGGCGAGCCCGCCGCCCGGTGCGGCCGCGGCGCCGTCGCTCAACGTGCGCGAGGTGCTGCGCGATCCGCGCTTCTATCTGCTCGCGGGCGCCTTCACCGCCAACATCCTCGTGTTCTCGGCGATGGCCGTGCACATGATCGCGATGCTCGAGGCCAAGGGCATGAGCGCGGCACAGGCGGCCGCGCTGGGCGCGCTGATCGGTCCGATGCAGGTGGCGGGCCGGCTCGCCGAGATCGCCCTGGCGCGGCAGCTAAGCGTGCAGCGGGTGGGGCTTGCCGCCGCCGTGCTCCTGCCGCTGTCGCTGCTGGTCTTCGCTGGCGTCGATCTGCACGGCGCCGCGTTCCTGCTCTTTGCCGTGCTCTATGGCACGGGCAATGGCGTGATGACGATCGTGCGCGGCGCCATTGCCGTGGAGCTCTATGGCCGCGATCACTACGGGGCCGTCAATGGCGCGCTCGCCGCACCGGTGCTGGTGGCCAAGGCCGCCGGGCCGCTGCTGGCGGCGCTGATGTTCGGCGCCGCCGGGCACTACAACGGCGTGCTCGCGTTGCTGACCGCAGTGGCCGTGCTGGCCGTCGTCCTGCTGTGGGCCGCGACGCGTCGGCCCGCCGCGGCCTGACGGCCCACGCCAGCAGCTCTACTTCGGCTGGAACTCCGGCACGCCCATCTGCCAGAGCATGAACGACCAGATGTCGACCAATTGCTCCTGCGACTGCGCGCGGCTGGCGCCGCCGCCGTGGCCGAGCTGGTAATCCAGCCGCATCAGCACCGGGCCGCCGGTGGTCGCACTGGCCAGGCGGTTGGCGTACTTGCTGCTCTGCCAGACCGCCACGCGCGTGTCGTTCACGCCGTGCACGAGCATCACCGCCGGGTAGCGCACGCCCGGCATGATATGGTGGTAGCTCGACATCGCGTGCAGCGCCTTGAAGCCGGCCGGGTCCTTCACGGTGCCAAATTCCGGCACGTTGGCCAGGCCATTGGGATCGAGTTCCGCACGCACCGTGTCCATCACGGGCACGGCCGGCACGGCGGCGGCAAACAGGTCCGGCCGCTCGTTGATCGCCATGCCGACGAAGATGCCCCCCGCGCTGCCGCCGAAGATCGCGAGGCGCTGCGGCGAGGTGTACTTCTGCTCGATCAACCACTGCGCCACGGCAATGCCGTCGCGCCATGTGTTGGACTTGGTGGCCTTATGTCCCGCCAGGTGCCACTCGGTGCCAAAGATGCCGCCGCCGCGCACATGCGCATAGACGTACACCCCGCCGCGCTCCAGCCAGGCGAGCAGGCGCGGGTTGAAGGCCGGGTCCTCGGTGATGCCGTAGGACCCATAGCCGTACAGCACGGTGGGGTTGCTTCCGTCGCGCTTGACGTCGGCGCGGCCGAGGATCGACACCGGGATCTGCGTTCCATCCGGCGCGGGCACCATCACCTCGCGCGCAACAAGGCCGGCCGGCGCGTCGAAGGCACCGGCGCGCGCCAGCGTGATCGGTGCCGGTGCGCTGCCCGGCGCATAGACGAAGCGCTGCGTGGCGCGCGTCCAGCCATTGACGCTGAACAGCATGCCGTCCTGGTTGGCGTCGGCCGACAGGACGCTCACCGTGCCTTCGAACGGCAGGGCAATCGACTGGGCTTGGGGCGCGGCATGCGGCAGGCGCGTGAGCTGCATGGTCGCACCGCGGCGCGTGATGAGGTAGGCGCCATCGCGCGCCCCGGCCACACTCACCAGCACCTGGTCGCCGGCGGCGACCACGACCCCGGCCTTGGCAAGCTCCGGCGCGCTGAGAGGCATGCGCAGCAGGCGATGGCGTGGCGCGCCCTTGGCCGACAGCGCGTAGATCCAGTCGCGCGTCACCGCGTAGTCGCGCACCTGATCGCTGGCATCGATCACCTTGCGCCACTGCGCCCGGCCTTCCGTGGCTGCCTTGATGTCGCCGATGAACAGCACGCGATTGCGATCCACCCCGAGGCTGACATTCAGCGCCGCGAACGGCGTGCCCGGGATCTCGGCGATGGTCCCGCCGGCGAACAACGGCAGCTTGAGCTCGGGATTACGCAGCGGACTGAAGACCGGCCGTGCCTGGCGCGTGCTCAACGACAGGGAAATGCGTGGTGCGATCACCGAACTTCTCGGTGTCGGGCATCGTCTCGTAGCCCTCGCGCAGCCGGCTGAAGAACAGGCCGCTGCCATCGCGCAGCCAGCTTGCGCCCGAGAAGCGGATGCGGTCGATCGGTGCCATGATGTCCTGGCCGGCGGCAACGTCCATCACGTGCAACGCGCCGATCTCGCTGCCGCCCACCTGCAGGGTGTACGCAACAAAGCCGCCGTCGTGCGAGGGCGCGAAGTCGAGGATCGCCAGCGGCTTCCCGGCGCGCTTGCCCAGCGCTTCGGCATCGACCAGCACGCGATCGGCGCCGCCGACACCGTCGCGCATCACCAGCTTGAACTGGTTCTCGCCGGGATCGCGGCGCGTGAAAAACAGGCGCCCGCTGTCCGTGCGGCGCAGCGCCTGCAGTTGCCCCGCTGCCGCCGCGTCGATCTCTCGCACGCGCTGCAGGAGCGCCTCGCGGCCAGGAAGGCGCGCCAGGATCTGCTGCGTCGCCTCCGCCTGCGACTTCTTCCAGCCGGCGACGGTCGGGTCGCTGACGTTTTCCGCGAAGCGCCACGGATCGTCGACGCGCACGCCGTGCATGCTGTCCGTCACGGGCTGCGGCGGCAGCGGCGCCGGCACGGTCACACCGGCCACGCTGCGGGGCGCGGGCGCCTGGCCGGTCGGGCTCGCGCAGGAGGTCAAGACGATCATGCTGGCGAGCAGCATCGGCAAGGCAGGCAGGCGTCGCATCGGAAGTCCGTGGAAAACGTGCAGCTCGGTCGCGCTGCAGAAGGCGCCGGACTATAGCTGCCGAGCAGTCTTTTCCAATTCAGGTATGAGCCTGGAGCGGACGGCAGTGGATGTAGCGAAGCGCGTCGATTTGTTGATTGGGGATGCAGTGTAGGGCCGCCTGCGCAGAGCGGGCGGTTGGTGGTTTTTCATTTCCTTTTCAG
>JADCGX010000120.1 GCA_020248785.1 Burkholderiales bacterium
GCGCGTCGGCCGTCACGGCGTCGAACAGCACGTGCGGCGCACGCGCGGCATCCAGTGCGGCCAGAAAGGGCGCGATCAGCTTCAGGCGCACGATGTCGGCGTCGGTGACGACGAGCAGCCGCCGGTGCCCGAAGCCGGCCAAGTCACCCACATGAGCCCTGCAGCGAAGGGCACACGTCGGCGGGCAACCATCAAGGTGATCGAGGCACGGCGACCGGGTTGAGATCGCGCGGGGTGACCTCACCGGGAGCCTATCGTGCAAGCCACAGCGCAGCAGCCCCGACGGGCTCGCTATGGCGCCCCGGTCCAATACGAACACCACTGCCCCGAGCGGACCACGCCGCATCCCATGGTGCAGTAGCACTCGGCCAGCATCTTCGCCCACACCGGGGCAAGCATCGAGGCCGACTTGTCACGGTTCATCAAGGCTCGGCTCCCGTCAAGCACTGACAGGCTCACTAGGCAAGCAAACGTGGGGCGATGCTGTGCGCGACGGCCCGAGGTTGTCGGGCTGAGGAGCGCGAGTAGCACGCGAGAGATGACCCAGTTGATCGAGGCGTCAACTCGGCTGACGCTGGTGCAGCGCGCCATCGTGTTGCTGCGGCTGCCGATCCAGCAAGAAGGCGACCGCTTGGCCCGGGTGATCCTGCAGCGATGCGCCGACAAGCCCGCCTGCCCCAAAGCGCGGTGCGACCTGTCCGGCGCACCTGACAAGGCGACAGTGCAGGCTGTGCTGAGCATCACAGTCGCCGCCAGTGCCGTGCTGTGCACAGACGGCACGGGCTTACTGGGCAGCGGGGCGCGGGCGCTGGACACCGAGCACCAAGCGGTCAACCTGTCGCAGGGGCAGCGGGCGTGCGGTGCGTGGAATCTCCAGAACGTCAACGCGTACCACGGCCGCCTCAAGCAATTGATGCGCCGCTTCGACGCCGTGGTGACCTGCGACCTGACCAACTGCCTGGCCTGGTTCCGGGTGCTGCAGCGCATGAGATCGACTGCAGCACGCGCCGACATCTCCCTACCAACGGCTTCGGCTGCATGACCTCGTCACTACCAAATACGACCAGATCCGAGAGTGCTGACCTCCAGAGCACCAGGTCGTGGGTTCAATCCTCCGCCAGCCGCGCCACCTTCCCCTCCCCGCCGTCGCTGCGCCCCGCCTCAGTTGCGGGCCTGCTGAGCCGTCGCCCGCGCAGCGCGGACGGCCTCGGTCAGGCTGACCAGGCTGGGAGCACCAGGGATCAGCTGTCGCCCGACGACGAACGCGGGCGTGCCGCCGATGTCCAGGGCCGACGCCAGCGCGTAGTTGGCGTCGATTGCCGCGCCCACCTCAGGGCTGCTGCGGTCCTGCTGGAAACGCTCGAGGTTCAGGCCCAGCGACTCGGCCAGCAGCAGCACCGTGATCTCGTTGATGGACTCGGTCGCGATCAGCGCCTTGTGGAACTCAGCGTACTTGCCCTGGCGGTGGGCGGCCAACGCGGCGCGCGCCGCGAGCAGCGAGTCCGCGCCCAGGATCGGGAACTCCTTGAACACAACCCGCACCCTTGGGTCGGCCGCCAGCAGATCGGCAACCGTGGACGACACCCGCCGGCAATGCGGACAGCGGTAGTCGATGAACTCGACGACCGTCACGTCCGCATCAGCCGGGCCGATCGAGGGCGAGTCGGGATCCCGGAACAAGCGCGGCGCCTCGGTCACCAGCGCCTGCTGTACCCGCTGCGCCTTGGCGATCTGCTCGCGGGTCTCGAGCGCCTGCAGCGCATCGCGAACCAGTTCGGGCCTCCGGTTCAGCAGGTCCACGACGAAGGTCTCGAGCGCGGCCCGGTCCATACCGGCCCCGGCCTGCGCAACCGGCGCAGGCGGCGCCGTATGGGCCGACGCCAACATCGGCAGGGCCAGCGCCAGCGCGCCCAGCCAGCATGCCGCGTGCGCGGTTGCCATTACGCGGCTCATCGGCGGACCGACGCCATCAGCGCCCGGCATTGCTCCGCCGTCTGGATCGGCGCGCCAGCCGGCACCCGTTCGACGGTGCTGTTGAACATGTTGCGCATCTGGGCCAACTGCAGGCCGCAGCCGGTCAGCACCTGCTCGTTGGCGATCGCACGCCGGGCGCCGACGCCGTCGACGACAAACACCGCGCCAGTGGTGATGCTGCGCATCCCGAATCCCGCAGGCACCGGCGGACGAGCAGCCGCCTGGCACTCGGCGGCGCTGTTGAGGTTGGCTCCTGTCGGGACCGCGTCGACCACAGCCCGGCGCAGATCCTGCACCATGTTCCACCGCAGGCCGCAGCCTTCGAAGACCTGCGGGTTGGTGAGCCAGCGCTTGGCCCCGTTGGCGTCGATCAGGAACACCGCACCGGTCTCGGGTAGACGGATCAGCGTGCCCTGCACGAAGAGGCCGTTCGGGCTGGCGTCGCGGCCCTCGCGCACGCCCTGGTCGATCCAGTGCTGCATCGCACGGGCGTAGTCGTTACCGAACGCTGCCTTCAGATCCTCATAGCGCGCCAGATAGGACGCGATGTAGAACGTCGGCGACGACTGCCGGCCCTCGCGGATACCGGACTGCTGCCAGTGGTTGCGAGCCTCGTCGGCGTTCCCGCGGAACGCGTTCATCAGGTCAGGATACGTGGCCATGTAGAAGACCGGATCGACCGCCGAGGCCGCCGTGATCGGGCCCTGCGGCCGGCCGCCCGGATTGAGCAGCGGAAAGGCCATGGCCGATCCTTGCGCAGGAGGCGAGACGTTGCTGCTGCCGCTGCCGCCGCCGGAGGTCGGGGGAGTAGGCCCAGGCGCGGCGGTCATGACCGACATTGAGCGGTCGCGGCGCTGCTGGCAGGCCTGCGCGCTGGTGAGCGCGTCGCCCAGCGGCAGTGCGGCCAGCACCTGCGGCGACACCTCGCGCACCTCCGTCCAGTCGCGGAATCCGCAGCCGAAGTACACGTCCGGATTGGCGATGGGGTAGCGCCTGCCGGTGGGATCGACCAGGAACACAGTCGGATTGCCCGGGCCCTTCACGGCGAAGGAACCGGTCGAGCGCGGCATCGGGGCGTCGGCAGCGCACATCGGCAGCACGAAGTTCTTGATCATCGATGCGATGCCGGTCGGGTCCAGCGACGTGAAGTCGAAGTCCTCGCCGGCGGCGGCATTGGTCAGGTTCTCCAGCTGGTTCTCGGTAATGCTCTTGCCGGCGTCGACGGCCATCTTGCGGACGGTCTCCCGGATCTGGTTCTTGCTGACGTTCTTCGCCATGTTCCGGGCGGCGTTGCCGACCGCGGCCTTGCCGCTGGCGGCAGCGGCCTGCTTGGCGGCGTTGGCGCCCACGGCAGCTCCCGAGCCGGCACCCGCGGTGGCCACCGTGGTGGCGACGTTCACGATCACCTCCAGCACACCGGTTACCTGCTGGGTGATCGCCTTCGCGCAGTCGTCCGCCGTCTTTCCGCACATCGCGCCGCAGTCCACCGGCATCCCGCGCGGGCACTGGCCCCAGCACACTGGACCGACGCCGCCGAAGCCGGCGTTGCAGTTCTGGTAGCAAAGGCCAGCCTGGTACTGCAGGTTGCCTTCGCAAGCGGTCGGGATGACGCCGGCGCCGCGGCCCTGCAGGCCGGGCTTGGCGCAGGCGACGCCATCGTCGCGGAAGCCCGCGGGACAGCCCTGCAGCTGCTGCCAGCACGCAGGGCCCACGCCCACATAGCCGGCCCGGCAGCGCGGATACAGGAGGAGGCCGTTCTGCTCGCAGCCGTTTGCACCCACGCTGCGCGCTTCGCGCTCGCAGTTCTCCGGACCGCTGAGGACGAGCACATGACCCCAGCCACGCCCATAGGAGAACTGGCGATCGTTGGCCAGCGGCGGCTTCCAGCACGAGACTGCGGTCGGGTCGGCACCCACCGGGGCCCAGCCCGCGGGGCAGGGCGTGTGGCACGCCGGCCCAACACCCACTTGGCCAGGAGGGCAGGCACCGTAGCACAGACCGGCGTCATTGCTCTGCGCGCCTTCGCAGCGTGCCGGCAGGGTGCCGACGCCGCGGCCGTAACTGGGTTTCCAGCAGACCTGGGGGTCCTGCGCCTGGGCGGCGCTTGAAAGGACGAGCGACAGCAACATCAACAGTGCGCTCAGGATAGTTCTGATTGTCATGACTGGCTCTCTGGGGTGATCGAAGTGCCGCCCGGATGCGGCAGGGACATGGGAGCCACGCTGCTCACTCGAGCGCGAGCTGACCGCGATTGCCGATCACGGCCGGCATGCCCGGCAGGCGCTGCAGGCGCTCGATCTCGCCCATGATGCGGACGTTCTGTGCCTGAAGCTGGTTCACCCGCTGCACCAGCGCCTGCTGCGCCGCGGGCGGCATTGACGTGGCGCCTTGCATCAGGGAGTTCACCTGCTGGCCGTTGCTGCGGTTGCGCGCGATCGCCGCGTCCAGTTGTGGCAGAGTGCCCTGCGCGCTCTGCAGGTCGCGGATGGTGGCCAGCAGGTTCGCCACCTCGGTCAGAGACGTGACACGCCTGTCCAGCGCGTCCTCCAACGGGCCAGCCGAGGCCACTTGCAATGTCCCGCCGAGCACTAGCGCGGCCACCACCGTCCGCACACGAAACCTGCTGCCTGCCTCATTCCGAATCGCCATGATGGCTTCGCTCCTATGTTGTCCGTCGACCCGTTCGACGATCCTCGTGTCGCGGTCGCCGGATCTACCTCGTGGCCGCGCATGGGCCATGAAGGCTCGGTGCCGTTGCGACGCGGCGAAGTATTCGACGGGCGTGTCGAAGTCAGCAATAGGACCTTGGTCGTAGGCCCGCCATCCGTCGCGGCGAGCAGCGCTAGGGCTTCGGTCCTATTGCCACCTCGGCGCGCGGCGCTCCACACTGCGTGCCAACTCATCGGCGCACACATGAAGGTTCCGGCCGCCTCCCCCGCAGCACCGCAGGCTGCGTCGCCTGCGCAGATTCCCTCCCCCGCGCCGGTGCATGCGGGCGGGTCATCGCCCGCGCCGCGCGATTCCGACCTGCGCGTGCGTGCCGAGCAGGTGCGTACTCAGTACGCAAGCATGCCGACCTCGTTCCTGGGCAGCGTGTTCAGCGCCACGCTATACGTGGTGGCGGCCCACGACGTGCTGGACGGCTGGCGCTGGATGCTCTGGTGGGGCCTGATGCTGGCGCAGGCCGCCGCGCGCGGGCTGCTGTGGCGTGCCTTCCGTCGCGCCCAGCCCGGCCCTGCGCAGATGCGTCCGTGGGGCCGGCGCGCGATCGCGGGCTCGGCCGCCTCGGGCTGCATCTGGGGCCTCGGCGCTGTGCTGGTGTTCCCGCACGGGCACATCGAATACGAGCTGCTGTTCATGTTCCTGATCGCCAGCATGGGCTCGATCTCGGCAATCGCCTCGGCCTCGTTCCTGCCCGCCTTCTACGCGTACACGTTCCCGACGGTGCTGCCGATCGCGCTGCAGCTGATCGCGCGCGACGAGACACTGCTGCAGGTCATGGGCGTGATCGCCCTGGGCTATCTGCCCGTGATCAGCCGCTTCGCGCACAACCTCGGCGACGCGGTGGTCGAATCGTTCCGCCTGCGTTTCGAGAACCTGGACCTGCTGCGCGAGGTCACGGCGCGCAAGGAGCAGGCCGAGGACGCGAACCGCGAGAAGTCGATGTTCCTGGCCGCGGCCAGCCACGACCTGCGCCAGCCGCTGCATGCGCTGGCGCTGCAGGCGCACGTGCTCGGGCAGACCGCACTGACACCGCCGCAGCGCGCCAGCCTGGGCAGCATCGAGGCCTCCGTGGAGGCCATGACGGGACTGTTCGACGCGCTGCTGGACGTGTCGCGGCTGGACGCCGGAGTGGTGCCGGTGCGCAATCAACCGGTGTCGATGCAGTCAGTATTCGACCAGCTCGCGGCCGAGTTCGGCAGCGCGGCCCGGGCCAAGAACCTGGCGCTGCGTCTGCGGCCGACGCGCTCGGTGGTCTACACCGACGCGCACCTGCTGGCCACGCTACTGCGCAACCTGGTGTCGAACGCGATCCGCTACACCGACCACGGCGGCGTGCTGGTATGCGCTCGCCGGCGCGGCCGCGTGTGGCGGGTGCAGGTCTGGGACACCGGTATCGGCATCGCGCCCGAGCACCAGCGCGCGGTCTTCAAGGCGTTCTTCCAGGTCGGTAATGCCGAGCGCGACCGCAGCCGCGGCCTCGGCCTGGGCTTGGCGATCACCGAACGCATCGCCGACCTGCTGCGCCTGCCATTGCAGCTGCGCTCGCAGCCGGGACACGGCACGGTGTTCAGCGTTGACCTGCAGGTGGGCACGGCGACGCGGCCGGTCGCCACGCCCGGGCCGGCCGGCGACCCCGGCCGGCTGGAAGGCGCCTGCGTGCTCGTGCTGGACAACGAGGCCGAGAGCCGCGCCGCGATGGCCGCGCTATTGGAGTCATGGGGCTGCCGCGTGATCACCGCGGCGACCGCCGAAGAAGCGGTGCGCCGCAGCACCGCATTAACGGCACCACCCCAGTTGCTGGTGTGCGACTTCCGCCTGGGCGGGGGTGCCACCGGCCCGGACGTAATCGAGCGCCTGCGCGAGGAGTTCAATCTCACAATTCCCGCACTGGTGATCACGGGCGACACGGGCGGCGAAGTGCTGCGCCTGGTGCAGGACAGCGGCTGCCTGATGCTGCACAAGCCGGTGCAGCCGGCCCGCCTGCGCGAGAGCCTGCTGCAGCTGCTGGCGCGCTCGTCCGCTGCGCCCTGATGCGGCGGCTCAGTGGGCTGCGCCGCCGTCGCACAGGCGACGCGACGTAACCGGGCCCGGCTCGCCGTCTCGCACCAGCCCGAGCCGCCGCGCGGCCATGCTGGCCTGCGTGCGGTTGACGACGCCGAGCTTCTCGAAAATCGCACCCACGTGCACCTTTACCGTCTTCTCGGCGATGCGCAGGCGCTGGGCGATCTCCTTGTTGGCCAGCCCCTCGCACAGGGCCTGCAGCACCTGCAGCTGGCGGTCGCTGAGCGCGCCGCCGGACTCGACCGACTCGACAGGATCAAGCCTCGCCACGACGTCGCGGGTCAGCAGCATGCGTTTGCCGTCGGCGATCTCGCGCAGGCACTGGACGATGTCGGACGGCGCTGCGGCCTTGGAGATGAAGCCCTGCGCGCCGGCCTCCCAGGCCATCTGCACGCAATGCGGGTTGTCATCGGCCGACACCACCACCAGCGGGCAGTTCGCCAGCGCGCCTTTCATGCCGCGGATCGCGGCGACACCGCGCAGGTCGGGCAGGCCAGGGTCGAGCAGCACCAGCCGCAGGTCGCCGACGCACTGCTCGCGAGCGGCGGCGAAGCTGCCGGCATGCGCCGGCTCCTGGCCGGGGAACGCATGCCTGACCAGACCCCGCAGTCCCTCGAGCATCACGGGGTGGTCCTCGACGATCAAGATCTTCATGCGCTGCGCCGCGATCGCTTCCTCTTCTCAACGGCGATTGTAGGAAAGCCACGCTGTCCTAGCCTGGATCTCTCGGGAGGCATGAAGTAGGCGAGCTGCCGTCGTTGTACGTCTTCATGGCTATTCGACGTCTACGGAACCGAGACGGCGAGCGAGGTCGCCCGATGCCAAAGTGTACGGATCGTCGGATGGAGATTGGCCGCGTGGACAGGCGCGTGGTCGAAGCGGTCCTCGATGGCGGGGACATCGCCGCTGACGGCGGGGTGGTGCTGCTGCGGCTGGTGGATCCCGCCGGAGTCATCCAGTACGTCACTCGAAGATCCAGGCTAAGACTTCAGTCGTATTGCCCAGCGCGGCGCGGCCCCGCGACACTCGCCCGTCCTCAGCTGCCGAGCAAGTTTGGAGCCCCTGGTGTGCATGACCCCGACCCCCGCCCGCATTGCCGCGCTCGCAGCTCTGTGTGCCGCCTGCGGCACCATGTCGGCGCAGACGACCGGCTTCCCCCAGGGCAGCCTGATCCGGCTGGCGGACACCGGCGCCACCTTCGTGGTCGACGGCGGCGGGGCCAAGCGGTGGATCACGAACCCCCAGGTCTTCGCCGCCTGCGGACTGGACTGGAACCAGGTGCGTAACCTGCCCCGCGCCACGATCGATGCCGTGCCGAACGGGCCGCAGGTCGGCACGCCGCTGGAGTGCCGGGCCGCCATGGGCCGGCTGCCTGCAGGCAGCCTGGTGCGCATCGCCGAGACTGGCGCGGTCTTCCTAGTCGACACCAACGGCGGCAGGCGCTGGGTGACCAACCCGCAGGTCTTCACCGAGTGCGGCTTGGAATGGAGCCGCGTGCAGGACCTGTTCCGCCCCGATCTCGATCGCGTGCGAGACGGTGCGCCCCTGACCACCGCGGCCGAGTGCCGCGCAGTGACCAGCGGTCAGCTACCGGCGGTCGCTCCGCCGCCGCCCGCTCCGCCGCCTCCTCCGCCCGCCGCCGCGGCGGCGAGGAATACGCCGGAGTCGGTCAACCGGGCCGCCTTCCTGCTGACCTGGGAGGAGTTCCGCGACGGCGTGGTGCGCACCGACGCCACGATGCGCAGGTACTGGGATGAGAACTCCACCCTGCATCCGCTGTTGGAAACCCACTTCCGCGAGAGGAGCGCGAACCTGCTCTCGCTGCTGCTGCGCGATCGCAGCCAGGCGCGGCTCGACGAGATTGCCGCCCTGATCGCCGCGGCGCTGGAGCCGCGCCTGAATCGCGCGCTCATGGCCATGACCTGGGACCAGCTCGGTCGCGTCGCCGCCGAGGACGCGGGCAGCATCGGCGCGTGGTACCGGCCCAATCCGCAGGCCATGGGCCTGCAGCAGTTCCTGCAGCGGCCCGACTGGCTGCGCGGCGAGTTGCGCAAGTACAGCAGCCCGCAGCTGGCCACGCTGCACGGGCTCGTCGTGCCGCTGCGCGCCCCGTGATGAAGCCGTGCCGGCGCCGCGCGCTGCGCGGCATGCAGGCGCATCGACCTTCTAGGACTTCAGTCCTATTGCTGAGTGCAGCAGGACAACCGGACACTGCAGTCACATTCGATGATGTGGAGACCCCGATGGCCCGAATCGCACCAACCATGCTGCGCGTGCTCTTCGCCGCAGCGCTCACGACGGCAGCAGGCGTGGCATCCGCACTGACCTACCAGCAGCTCGCGGACTGCATGGCCAAGGGAATCGCCCCCGCTCAGTGCTCGGGGAACGCGGTCACGCCGCTTCCCGGATCCGGCACCGCGCCGAACTCCGTCCTGCAGGCGACCGGTGCACCCCGGCCGCAGGGCTCGCTGATCCGGCTGCCCGACACCGGGGCCACCTTCGTCGTCGATGGTGGCGGTGCCAAGCGCTGGATCACCAACCCACAGGTGTTCGCCGCATGCGGCCTGGACTGGAACCGCGTGCAGAACCTGTCCCAAGCCGAAATCGACAGCGTTCCCAACGGTCCGAAGCTGGGCACCGCGGTCGAGTGCATGGCCGCCCGCGGGGCCCTGCCGGCCGGGGCGCTGGTGCGTGTGCCCGAGACCGGCGCGGTCTACGTGATGGACGCCGCCGGCCAGAAGCGTTGGGTCACCAGCCCGCAGGTGTTCGCCGAATGCGGCCTGGACTGGAACCGGGTGCAGAACCTGCTCCGCGCGGACCTCGACCGCTTCCGTGACGGCGCCCAGCTCGGCACCGGCGCAGCCTGCCGCATCGTGGTGGCGACCGGACGCTGAGCCGGCCTCCTCAACGATCGACGCATCCGCGCCACCTTCCCGCAGCTACCGGACACAACATGCATTCCAACTCCCAGTCGCACCTGACCCGGCATGCCGCCCTGCTCGCCCTGGCCGGCCTGCTCTCCGCCTGCGCCACCACCGGCGGTGGCATGGCCGACGCATCGCAGAACCCGCTGGCGCCGGCCCTGCCGCGCACCAACCTCGCCGCGCAGGTACCCAAGGAGAAGCTCACTTCGGCGGCGCGACAACTCGCGCTTGAGGGGCTCAGGGCCATGGACCAGCAGAACTGGCGCAAGGCCTCGGACCTGTTCAACCTCGCAGTCAAGACCGACATCGGCAACTCGTACCTGCACTTCCTGAACGCGTTCGCCTACCAGATGCGCGCGACCCAGGGCGAGATCAACCTGCTATCGCTGGCCGAGCAGGGCTACGAGATGGCGGTGCAGTTCGACGAGTCCAACTGGCTGGCGCGCCATTCGAGCGGCCTGCTGGCGATGCAGCAGCGAGAATTCGGCAAGGCCACCGTGCGGCTGGCCGAGGCGGCGCTGTACGCCGGCGACGAGGCAGACGTGCTGTACGACCTGGCCACCGCGGCCTATTACAACCAGGACTCGCGCACGGCGTCGGCGGCGCTAGAGGGACTGCGCCGGCTGACGAAGGACCGCCCCGACGATCCGCAGGTGCTGCGCGCCTCGGCGATCGTGGCTGCCTCGCTCAACGACGGCGAGGAGGCACGCAATTACCTGCAGCGGCTGCGCGCCGCCGCGGCGGGCGGGGAGGAAGTGCGACAGGTCGAGGGTCGGGTGAACAGCTGGCTGCAGGCCTGGCAGCAGGAGCGCGGCGGTATGGTCAAGACGCAGTTCACGCCGCCGGCGCCCAGTGGATTCCCGCCTCCGGGCGGGATGCAACAGCCCGGCGGCGGGTTCCAGCAGCCCGGTGGCTTTCCCGCGCCAGGCGGCCTCGGTGCGCCCGGCGCGCCCGGGCGCGGCCCCGGCCAGCCCGGCTTCGCTGGCGGCTTCGTCGAGAAGCAGATGGCCGTGGTCGACGTGACCATCATCAGCACCGAGGAGGACAACGCCGACTCGGTGGGCATCAACCTGCTCGACGGCCTGCGCATCCAGTTCGGCAACCCAACGGCGCTCACGCCGGCCTTCAGCCGCACCCGCAGCGTGACCAGCGACGTCCTCAGCAACACGGTCACGAACAACAACACCGTGATCACGCGCCTGATCCAGGTGCCCGCGCTGACCTACAGCCTGAACATCGCGAACTCGAACGCCAAGCGCAACGAGGTGCTGGCGCGACCCACGCTGGTGGCACTGGGCAACCAGCCCTCCACCTTCTTCTCGGGTCAGGACATCGTGGGCGCGGCGGTCTCGGGCGGCCAGGGCTCCGCGGTGCAGATCCAGAAGGAAGTGGGCGTCAAGCTGGCGGTCACGCCGGAATTCCTGCCCGACAACCTGATCAAGCTGAACGTGGTGGCAGAGCGCACCTTCCTGGCCATTCCCAGCGCCAGCGTGCGATTCGACTTCCGCCTCGACACGAACAAGACCATGGTCAACGCCAACGTGGTCATGAAGTTCGGCGAGACGCTGATCCTGTCCGGCCTGTCCGAGCGCGACCAGTCGGGCGAGCGCAACGGCGTGCCGGGCCTGCAGGACGTACCGATCGTGCAGTACCTGTTCGCGCGCAACCTGACCCGCGACTACTACAAGTCGGTGCTGATACTGCTGACCCCGCGCCGCGCGCAGTACACCCAGCGTGCCGAGGCCGACATCGCCGCCGAGCGCGCCAGCATGAGCGCGGAGGAGCGCGCGCTGGCGGAGTTCGAGGGCAAGTACAAGCTATGGTTCCGTCCCACGCCCAACATCGCCGAGATCGGCAAGTCGCTGGATACCAGCCAGATCTTCCGCGAGTACCGCACTGGCGACATCGCCAAGTCCTGGGTGCGGATCAACACCAACGAGCAACGCCTGCGCTCGGCGATCAAGTTCCTGTACTACTGATCGACGTCGCAGTGAATCGTCCGCAGTCCGGGCGCGACGTCTCCCGCCTGGCCGGGTTGCTACTGGCCGCCGTGTTGGCCACCGGCGCCGCCCACGCCCAGCCGGGCGGCCCCGGGCCTGGCAGTGTGCCGCGGCCGGCCGCGGCGGCACCGCAGCCGCAGCTGGCGATCGATGCGCTGGGCTGGACCGCCGTGCGGGGCACCGCGATCGACCTGAGCGTCGGCGCCGACGGCACCGCGTTCGCCCTCGACCAGGAACGCCGGGTCTGGCGCCGGCTGCCGGGGCCGCGAACCGAGTCGGATTGGATGCTGCTGCCGGGCAGCTTCACGCGCATTGATGCCGCCGCGCGCGACCTGGCGGTGGCGATCACGTCCGCCGGCGACGTCCATCTCTGGAACGGCACGCTCTGGCGGCCGATCGACCAGCGCGCCCGCGACGTGGCGATCGCGCCGGACGGCCGCCTGCTGGTCGCGGACATCGACGGGCGGATGCTGGCGGCGGGAGCGGGCGGGACCGGGTTCCGCGTCCTTGCCGGTGCCGATGCACCGCGCGACGCGGTGCGGGTCGAGCTAGAGGAAGGCGGCGTGCCCTGGGCGCTCGACAGCGCGGGGCGCGTGCACGTGCTGCGGGGCAGCGGTTGGCAGGTGCTGCCGGGCCAGGCACGGGACCTCTCGCTGGGGCCCCGCGGCATCGTCTACATCGTCGACGCCGCGAGCGGCCAGCCGGCCCGCTGGAACCAACGCACGCTGTCCTGGAACCTGCTGGATGCGCGCGCCAAGCTGGTCGCCGGCGGCAGCGGCGGCCAGCCCTGGATCATGACGCCCGAGGGCGAGCTGTTCGCCATCGACCTCGGCCGGGCGGCGACGGCCGCACCGACGTTCAACCGTTCTAGCTTCCTGGTCACCTTTCCCGGGTTCACCGTCGGAGCGCCGACCTCGTTGTCGCTGGCCGTCTCGGCACGGGGGCATGCGGCGGTCCTCGATGCCAACGGCGCCGTGTGGCAATGGGGCGGCCAGCAGCAGTGGCGCCGGCTGGGCGACGACACCGCCTTCGCGCGCGTGGCGCTGGACGGCGCCGGGCGCGCGCTGGCGCTGCGCAGCCAGGGCACGCTCGCCCGCTGGAACGGCGCGCAGTGGGTGACAGTGCCCGGCCAGGCAATCGACGTCGCATTCTCGCCCCTAGGCGCCGCCTGGATCCTGCTGCCCGACGGCAGCCCGGCGGTCGAGGGACCGTCCGGCAGCTGGGTCTCCATCGATGCGCCCGGCGACGCGGTGCGGCTGGCCATCGGCCAGTTCAACCGGCCTTGGGTGGTGGGCCGCGACGGCCAGGTGCGCAGCCACGACGGCAGCGGCTGGAAGGCCTGGTCGGGCGTCGTCGCGCGCGACCTAGCGATCGGCCCCGGGGGCACCGTGTTCGCGGCCAGCGTCGAGGGTCGGGTGCTACAGCTCAACCCGCTTGACGGCACCTGGGGCCAGGTGGAGGTGCAGACCCAGCCCAATCGCACGCCGGCGCGCGTGACAGCGATCGCGGCGGGCCCACTGGACAAGCCCTGGGTGATCCAGACAGGCGGAACCACGCTGGCTTCGTCGCTGTTCGAGGGCCCAGCGGTACTGGCGGACGGTGGCTGCACCGCCGAGATTGGCGCCACCCGTACCATCTTCCAGCAGCCGGTGCCACTCCCTGTGGTCGACACCACGCCGATGCAGAGTCTGGCCATCGGCCGCGACGGCGCGGTGTTCGCGCTCACGACCGGCAGCGGAGAACTGCGCCAATGGAGCAACGGGCGCAGCCGGTTCTTCAACACCTACCGCCTCGCGTTCTCGCAGGTCGCGGTCGCACCGAACGGCACGCCCTGGGGCGTGACCAGCATGGGACAGGTTTGGCGGCTCTCCGATTCCGGCTGGAAGGTCGTGGTCACGCCCACCCTGGTGGCGCGCTACATCGCCGTCGGCTGCAGCGGCGCGGTGTTCGTCAACGACGACCGGCAGCAGCTGTGGCGCTACGTACCCGGCCTGGACCGCTTCGAACGCTTCTCCCCTGCGCCGCAGCTGGGCGGCACCCGGCTGGCGGTGGAGCCGTCGGGCGTACCCTGGACGCTGCGCAACAACGTGGTCCTGCGCTGCGAGGACGGCCGCTGCGATTCCCAGTACATCGGCTACAAGGAGGCGCTCGACATCGCGTTCGGGCCGGAAGGCACGCTGGCGGTGATCGCCCTCAACGGCGACGTCGAGGCGTGGGATGCCAAGGCAGATCCGCCGGCTTGGCGAAAGGTGGGTTTCCAGGCGAGTTCGATCGCCATAGGCCCGACCGGCCTGCCCTGGCTGGTGCAGCAGGGCAACGGGCAGGTCTTCAGCACAGCGTTCTTCCAGCGCAACGAGGAGCGCGACGCGGAGCGCGCCGCCGCCACGCCCGCCCTGGCGAGCAACAGCGACACGCCGCCGCCGTTCCAGTTCCTGATCAGCATTCCGTTCGATCGGGTCGCGCTGCCGCCGGCGTTCGCGCTGCCGGCCTTCCCACCGCCGGTTCAGGACGTGCACTTGGCGTTCGCGCCCAACGGCCGCCTGGTGGTCAAGGACGTCGGCTACCACTTCTGGATCCACGACGGCCAGCAGTTCACACGCGACAACACGATCCCGAACCCGAGCGCGCCCGCAGTGCTGAACGGCGACGCGATACGCTCCTTCGTCATCGGGCAGGACGGTACCTACTGGATCACCAACGACGGGACGGTGCCGAAGATCTGGAGACGCCAGACCGCCGGCTGGCAGCAGGTCCCCATACCGGCCGACTGCCCGACCACGCCGGGTTGCGCCTTCCCCTCGGCGATCAGCGTCAATGTCGGGCCGGACGGCACGGTCTACGCCACCAGCGAGGCCAACAACCTGTACCGCTACGACACTGTCCAGCAGCGCTTCGTGCCGCTGACGACGGTGACCCGGCCTCCGGGGGGCGCGGCCTTCGTCGCGGTCAGCCCGCCGGCAGCCGGCGGCCGGTTCTGGATCGCATCACCCGGCGTAGGCTCGCTGTTCGAGCTGGTCGGCAGCACCTGGGTCCGTCGCACGGATACTGTGATTGGGCCGCCGGGACAGTGCTTCACCGGGGCCACGCCCTGCGTGTCGTTCGCCGGCACGGGCGCGGCCTTTGGTCTGGGCGCGGTCGGCCAGCTCGTGCGCTTCAACGGCGGTGGCTGGGAGCGGGCGACCTCGTCGCCCCTGGTCGGTCTGGGCTCGACCTACATCGGCGCCCCGGATGGGCGTGCCTGGATCTGGACCGGAGCGACCGGCTCGCCGCCCAACGCGCTGTTCCGCGCCCGCTGACCCGAGCCTGCCACCCGGAGCAGGCCAGAACGCAGGCCGGATGACCAGACTTGCCCGATGTCCGATCATTGGCTCTATGCGCCTCAGGACAAGGCCGCGCCGCTGAAGCGGTGCAGCCAGTTCTTCGGCCGGGCGTGGCAGCGGTTCACGTTGTTGGTGTGCCAAGCGCCAAACTCGAGGATGCCGGTCTCGTCGGCTTCGACGATGCCCCCAGCCGGCCCGCCCTGATGTGATGCGGCAGGCTCAGGAAGCGGGCCGCCAGCGAAACACAGTGCTACGCGCGACTTCCAGCCGTTCGGCGGCCTTGGTGATGCTCACGCCGTCGATCAGCGCCTGGCTCTGGCCGAGCCAGCGCTCGCGGTAACGCAGCCGGGCCAGCAACGTACGCGTCAGCGCGTTGAACGTCTTGCCGCAGCCTCGGCACAGGTAGCGCTGTTGCCCCCGGGCTGTCCCGGGGCGCACGACGTGGGCGCCCGTGCAGTGCGGGCGAACCCGCAGCACCTGCAGCCGCTCCTCGACGACGGCTTGCGCCTCCTGGCCACCCTGCGCGGCCTTCAGCCGCTGCATCACCTCACACCGCTGGGGCCAGCTCGGTTTCCCGATCGCTCGCACCACCCTATTCAACTCGCGCCTGCCCATCACAGCCCTCGACTAGGTGCCGGCACATCGCCGTCCCAGTCTCCCAGGCAGATGGCTCACCGACCGAGCTACATCGACACTCAACGCGCATAGAGCCCGTTGAAGTGCCTGGTACGTCCGGCCAGGAAGTACGACGACGCCCAGGCCGCGTCGGCCGGCGGTGCGGCGGCGAACCAGCGCGCCAGCGCGGCGAGCTTGTCGCCGGTGGCGGTGCTGGCGTCGAGTTGCTCGTACAGCGCGGCGAAGGACTGCACGCGCCGATCATGCCCCAGCGCCGC
>JADCGX010000121.1 GCA_020248785.1 Burkholderiales bacterium
CCGGATGCTCGGGGCCGTGCACCTTCTCGCGGATCGCCAGGCTGCGCCGGTAGAGCGGCAGCGCCTCGGCGTACTGGCCCATGGCCCGGTACAGCGACGCGAGGTTGTTCAGGCTCGTTGCCACGGCCGGGTGCTCGGGGCCGTGCACCTTCTCGCGGATCGCCAGGCTGCGCCGGAAGAGCGGCAGCGCCTCGGCGTACTGGCCCATGTCCCGGTACAGCGACGCGAGGTTGTTCAGGCTCGTTGCCACGTCCGGGTGCTCGGGGCCGTGCACCTTCTCGCGGATCGCCAGGCCGCGCCGGTGAAGCGGCAGCGCCTCGGCGTACTGGCCCATGTCCCGGTACAGCAGCGCCAAGTTGTTCAGACTCGTGGCCACGAGTGAATGCTCGGGGCCGAGCGCCTTCTCGAAGATCGCCAGGCTGCGCCTATAAAGCGGCAGGGCCTCGGCGAACTGGCCCATGGCCCGGTACAGCTCCGCCAGGTTGTTCAGGCTCTGGGCCACGTCCGGATGCTCGGGGCCGAGCACCTTCTCGCGGATCGCCAAACTGCGCTGCAGCCTGGCCAGCGCCTCGGCGTACCGCGCTTGCGACAGGTAACTGCGCCCGGCTGCGTCCAGGAGTGTGGCGGTCAGCGGGTCTTCTCCCAGCTTGGCCTCGTCCAGTATCGCCACGATGCGGTCCAAGAGGCGGCTGAAGTCCGCAGCGCGCGCCGGCTGGTCGCGGTACACAGGAACCAGCGCCAGCAGCGCGCGCAGCGTCGCCCCGCTGTTGGGCCCACTTTGCTCCTCGGCCTCCCGCAGCGCCTGCAGCAATTGCGCTTCGGATGGCTTCGCCGGTTCGGTCGCCGGCGCGCTTGCACTGCCGCTCGGGGCCTGCGCTTCAGCAGCCGGCCCGCACAGGAGCGCCACCAGCGCGATGGCCGTTGCTGTCCAATTGCGTGCGCTCATTCGTTGCCTACTCCGCCGTCAAGAAGCCTGCTTCGTCGTCCGCCTGCTGCGGCCGCCGCGCACCAATCGCGCGGCCCGTGCCAGCGCCGTGCAGCGAACCACCTCGGGTCGGCGGCCCTTCTGCCACCGACTCGCCGTGGCGCGCGCGCCCGCACTCTGCGCCTTTGTCACGCTCTCACCTCATGCAAGCGCGAGCCTTAGCGCGCACCTTCCACGGCGGCGCGTTTGAACACCGCCTTGCCCTGCAAGCGCACGTTCGGCCCTTGCGCCTCCCACTCCTCGGTCAGCGTGCCCGCCTCGCCCAGCCGCAACTGGCTGCGGTAGACAAAGCGGAAACCGCGCTCGTGGTTCACCCCGTCGCCAGCGCAGGTAGCGGTCTGCCGGCTCGGGGCGTCGAGCACGCACACAGCGCGATAGATCGATGCCGCGTCGGTGCCGAACATGTCGAGTACCCCTTCTCGGGCGACCACGACGGCCAGGCCGCCCCGGTCGTCTTTCCAGTTGCCGGCCCAAGGGTCGGTCGCTGCCGCGCCGCCACGAGCGGCTGTCGCGCCGGCATGAGCAGTGGCGTGCATCAGGGCGAGGCAGATGGGCAGCGCCGCCGCGAAGTACTTGCCGAACTTCATTGCGTTTTCTCCTGGAGGTCATCACGAAATGGCCCGTGCGGGCCGGCAGAAATGGTGTTGCAGCAGACGAGTCGCCGGCCTTGGTCGACCACGCACCGCGCCCCGCCGCGAGGACGGAAATGCTTTCCCGCGGCGGAGGAAGCAACAGGCGGGACCGTGCTGTGGCTGCCCATCTTGGCAGCCATGCAAGCGGCCTTGTCGCTCGGCGCCGGGGTCGCCGCGAACTGCCGATCGACCGGTGCCCGGCCAGTGATGCGGATGTGGTCTCGCCCGGGCCGACACGGCTCGGCCGCTGCGGCCATCTGTTTCGAATATTTCGATGATCTGTTTGTTTCGAATACACTGCCGCTCTTGCTGCGGTTTCCAACGTTCAGGAGCATCCGATGACCACGCTTTCGCCCAGCCACACGCTGCCCTCGGCCGAGGAGGTCGATGTTGCCCGGGAAAGCGGGCGCGTCTTGTCGGCCTGCCTGCCGACCCGTGCGAAGACGCAGCGGATCGAGGTGATCGACGACCACGGTGCGGCCCATCCGGTCCGGGTGCCGGTGTCTGCGCTGCGGCTGCTCATCGATGCCTTGTCCGAGATCGGCGAAGGCAACGCGGTCGGCATCGTTCCGATGCACGCGGAGCTGACCACCCAGGACGCGGCGGACGTGCTCAACGTTTCGCGCCCGTTCCTCGTCCAGTTGCTTGAGCGTGGCGAGATTCCGTTCCGCAAGATTGGCACGCACCGGCGCATCCGCTACCAGGACGTGATCGCGTACAAAGACCGCATCGACGCGCAGCGCGCCAAGACCCTCGATGCTCTGGCCGAGCAAGCCCAGACGCTCAAAATGGGGTACGAATGAATGAGCTCGCGCTTCACCGTCGTCTACGACGCCTGCGTGCTCTACCCGGCGCCGCTGCGCGATTTGCTGATGCGTCTGGCCCTCGCGGATCTGTACCGGGCGCGCTGGACGGACGCGATCCACAACGAGTGGATACGCGCGCTTCTCGCGCGACGCCCCGACTTGAAGCGTGAGGACCTCGAGCGCACCCGCGAGCTCATGAATCTCCATGTGCGCGACAGCCTCGTCACCGGCTTCGAGCCTCTGATCCCGTCCGTCGAGTTGCCGGACGCCGACGATCGCCACGTGGTGGCCGCCGCCATTCACTGCGGCGCCAGCCTGATCCTGACGC
>JADCGX010000122.1 GCA_020248785.1 Burkholderiales bacterium
GATTGCGGCGACCGTGACCGGCTTGCCGTCGCTTTCCGCCAGTGCCTTGAGGACGACGTCATCCTCTTCGTTTGGGGTGTATGGAATCGGCGGCACTTCGCCCGGTGCTGGCGCGCTCTGTGCGATCTGTCGGTTGCGAGCCCAGCCAACCAGTGGCGCCAGAGCTGCAAGCGTGCCGGCCAGGACCAAGTACGGCTCAATGTGGTCCGTCGGGTGTGCAATCCACCACACTGCCAGCACCATAGTGGCTCCGGCAAAGAGCCCGGACAGGAAGGTCGGCTGCATCGATCTGATCGCCTCGCGCCCGCGGCTTGACGTCGCTGGGCTAGTTTGTGTTAGTTTGCGCTCGGGACGGCCGAATTGTGCATCGCCACGATTCGTAATCAGTAGGTCGGTGGTTCGAGTCCACTCAGCAGCACCACCTCGGGTCCCCTCTCCCCCGGTCGCTTCGTGCGGGCCGGGTGCCGACTTCCTTTCGACCCCTTTTCGACCCGTCTGCCCGCCCTGTTGCTCCAGCGCATCCGGACGACTGCACTGGATGCGCATGCTTGCGGCTTGTCTGCGCGTTGGTCAGACTGCGCGTCCACCGCCCACCGTTAGTCATCTTCGAGCTGCGCCGTGCCGCAGGTCCATCGATTCGGTCTCCTGGAAGTCCGACCCACTGAGCGCCAGCTGCTGCGGGCGGGGCAGCCTGTCGCCCTGGACAGTCGCGCCTTTGACCTGCTTTGGAGGCTGGTCGAGCATCGCGACCGTGTGGTGCCCAGAGCGGAGTTGCTGAACCTGCCGGGCGGGGCGAGCGATGAGGACGCGCTCGTGCTGCAGATCAGCGCGCTGCGGCGGGCGCTCGGCTCGTTGGCGATTGCAACCGTCGAGGACCGCGGCTATCGCTTCACGCTGGCCGCCGGGGACGCGGACCATGAACCAGCCGCGGCATCGCCACCTGTGTTCACCTACCTGTTCACCGATATCGAGGACAGCACTCGCCTGTGGGAGCAGCAGGCGGTCGCGATGCGACCCGTGCTGGCCGAGCACGACGCGCAGTGCCGGCAAGTCGTCGCGCGGCACGACGGTATCGTGATCAAGACGACCGGCGACGGCGTGCATGCGGCCTTCACCGAGGCCCGCGCGGCGCTGGCGGCGGCGATCGAACTGCAAGGTGCATTGAGCAGTTTGACGGTTGCCGATGGACAGCCGCTGCGCGTTCGCATGGGGCTGCATGCCGGTAGCGACGAGCACCGCGATGGCGACTTTTTCGGTCCTGCCGTGAACCGTGCAGTACGCGTGATGGATGCGGCGCATGGCGGACAGATCCTGCTGTCGCATGCGGTGGTCGTGCAGATCGGCGACGCGCTGCCGCCGCAGACGCAGGTGCGCGCTCTGGGCCTGGTGCGCCTGCGCGACCTGGCCAGCTCCGAGCGGATCTTCCAGGTGGAGCACCCCGAGCTGCGGCGCGAGTTTCCCGCGCTGCGCTCGCTGGAAGTCACGCCCAACAACCTGCCGCAGCAGCTCAATTCGTTTGTCGGTCGCAAGCACGAGATGGCGGAGGTGGCCGAGCTGCTTTCGCAGCAGCGCCTGGTCACGCTGCTCGCTATGGGCGGCATCGGCAAGTCGCGGCTGGCGGTGCAACTCGGTGCACATCTGCTCGACAGCTTTCCCGACGGCGTCTGGCCGATTGAACTCGCTTCGGTCACCGCCCCGTCCGCCGTACCGCAGGCACTGGCCAGTGTGATTGGCGTACGCGAGGAGCCGGGTGCGAGCCTGACGGAGACACTGCTGCGCTACTTGGGTGAGCGCCAATTGCTCGTGCTGCTCGACAACTGCGAGCACCTCGTCGACGCCTGCGCGCAACTGACCAAGACGCTATTGCAGGGCACGACGGGCGTGAAGGTGCTTGCGACGAGCCGTGACCCGCTCAACATCGCTGGTGAGATGAGCTATCCGTTGCGGCCGCTCGCGATCCCAGCCGCGGGCGAGGCCAGGCCCGACGAACTGATGCGTCACGAGTCGGTGCGGCTGTTCTTCGAGCGGGCACAAGCGGTACAGCCCTTGTTCCGCTTGGAGGGCGAGAACGCCGCGCCAGTTGCGGAGATCTGCAGCCGGCTGGATGGCATCCCGTTGGCGCTCGAACTCGCCGCGGCGCGCGTGCGCGTGCTGACGCCGCAAGCGATCGCCGGACGCCTCGACCAGCGTTTCAAGCTGCTCGTTGCGGGCGATCGAACGGTGTTGCCCCGGCAAAGGACTTTGCGCGCACTGATTGACTGGTCATACGATCTGTTGACGCCCCGCGAGCGAACGCTGTTTGCGCGGCTGTCTGTGTTTGCCGGCGGCTGCACGCTGGAAGCGGCCGAGGCCGTCGGAGGCGGCGGCGAGATCGAAGCGGGCGAGGTGCTTGGTCTTCTGACCAGCCTGGTCGAGAAGTCGCTGGTGACGATCGACGTGGAGAGCGGCCGCTACCGCATGCTGGACACCGTGCGGCACTACGCCGCCGAGCGTCTGGCCGCGACCGACGACGAGCGCGCGACGCGCGAGCGACACCTTGCCTACTTTGCCGCCTTCGTCGAACAGGCGCGGCCCAAGCTCTTCGGTGCCGAGCAGGCGCGCTTTCTGGCACTGCTGGACGCCGAGCGCGAAAACACGCTGTCCGCGCATGCCTGGTGCGAGTTCAGCCCGAAAGGCGCGGCGCTCGATCTGCAGCTCGTGTTTTGCCTCAGTCCCTACTGGGCCAATCGCGGCCTGCTGGTCATGGGCCTGCGTATGGCGCAAGAGGCGCTAGGCCGGCCGGGCGCCGAGGCAAGGAATCTCGCGCGCTGCCGAGGTCTGTCGGACGCCGGACTGATCTGCTACTACCTGGGCCGCTACGAGGAGGCACGCGACCTGCTCGACGAGAGCCTTTCGATCGCGAGCGAATTCGGCCACGAGGCCAGGCTGGTGGTTGTGCTGCAGAGCCTCAGCGTGGTTGAGTTTGCGCTCGGTGAGTCCCAGCAGGCGATCGTGCATGGCGAGGAGGCCGTCAAGCTCGTAAGGGCGACGGACGTGCGAAATTTGCCCCCTGCACTCAGCAATCTCGCGCTGTTTCATCGCGCCCAAGGGGCATATGCGGCCGCCTTGCAACTGTACGACGAGGCGCTTGCCGTTGCCCGGACCTGTGGCAACCACGAGGTGACAGCCCTTGTGTTACTGAACCAGGCGATGACATTGATCGCCCAAGACCGCGGCGACGCGGCGAAGCCACTGCTCGAAGAGGCGCTGGCGATCGAGGGAACAACCGGCTCATTGGTCGTCGGCCAGAGCCTCATGGAAGTGTGCTCCGGACTTGCCGCAGCCCGCGGCGACTGGGACATCTGCGCGTTGCTGTATGGCGCCGCGGAGGCGCAGGCAGCGCGCAGCGGCTTTAGGCGTGATCCGGCCGACGCGAAGTTCCTCACCGGCGCGATTAGACGCAGCCGGGAGGCATCCGGTCTCAGCGGCCCTGCAGAGAAAGAGGGCCGTGCAATGAGCTACAAAGATGCGCCCCGCGTCGTTCGCAGCTACC
>JADCGX010000123.1 GCA_020248785.1 Burkholderiales bacterium
ATCTTTGCCAGCGTGGCCGACAGCCGCAACCAGTTTGCCATCGTGCTCCTGGACGGCGAGCAGCGCGTGGTGGCGAGCAACGACGAGGGCCATGTGCCGCTGGGCGTGCGGCTGCCGGCGACTGCGGAAGGCGCAGTCGATGGCGTGATCTTCGGCGGTCGCGAGTATCTGGCCATCGCCTGCTCGACGCACGGCTACCAGGGCTACATGGGGCCAGGCTGGCGCGGCTTCGCAATGGTCTCCCTGCTGACGGCGTTCCGCAGCCGCGACGCCAGTGCAGACGACCACTCCGTCACCCTCGACAACACCGACCTGATCGCCGTTCAGGACGAGGCCACGGTGATCAATCGCAACCTGCGGCGCGTGGTCTGGAACGGACGGCTGATGGCGCTCGCCGAGGGCCACGACCGGGCGCGCCTGAAGGCGGTGCTCACGCAGGTCAGCCTGGCCGGCGCACGCACCCGGTCGCGGGTCGATCAGGCCGTGGGCGAGCTGCACCGGACATCGCTTGCCCGCATCACCCACCAGGCCAGCGATCTGGCGCGACTGGCGGCCGACATCATGGACCGCAATCTGTACGAGCGGGCCAACGACTGCCGCTGGTGGGCCCTGTCCCCGGCGTTGCAGTCGACCCTGGCGGGCGCAGCCGATCCGGCCGCCGATGCGCGCCTTGCGGCTGTGCTGGAGCACATCAACGGCCTTTACACGGTGTACGCGCGCCTGGTGGCCTTCGACGCGCAGGGCACGGTGCGGGCCGCTTCGCGCGAGGACGGCACCCGCCCGCTCGTCGGTACCCGCGTGCCGCCGGAGATCCTGGCGGCGGTGCAGGGCCTGAGCGACACGCAGCGCTACGCGGTGACGCCGTTCGCGGTCAACGCGTTGACCGCCGGACAGCCGGCCTATGTCTACCTGGCGGCGGTACGGGCGCCGCAGTCCGGCGCCCTGGCCGGCGGCGTGGCGATCGTCTTCAACACCGTTGCCGAGTTGACGACGATGCTGCGCGAGGTCGTCGGCACGCGCAAGGCGGTCGCCGCGTTCGTCGATGCGGCCGGCCGGGTGATCGCCTGCAGCGATCCGGCCTGCGAGCCGGGTACCGCGCTGCCGTTCGCCCGGACGGCGGGCGTGCACGCCCACGAAGACGTGCACTACGCGGTGGCCGTCCAAAGTGCCTGCGGCTATCGCGAATTCAAGCTGCAGGACGGGTATCGCAACGACGTGCAGGCCGTGGTGGCCATCCAGCTGGGACGGGTCGAGCGCCGGCAGGGCCGCACGCTCGACCTGGCCGGCGCCGCGGCTCCCCTCGAACGGAGCCGGTCGCGCGAGCTGGCCGTCGTCCAGGTCGGCACGGGCGTGTACGGTCTGCCCGCCGAAGCCGTGCGCGAGGCCGTCGCTCCCCGCACGGTGCTGCGTGCGCCCAATGCCAGCCCCCATGTGCTCGGCCTGATCGAGGTGCGAGACAGCGGACGCCCGCGCATCCTGCAACTGCTGTCGGCGCGTCACCTGCTCGGCATCAGCGCACCGGCGCGCGCCGGTGACGGCGTGGCCGTCGTCCTGCAAACCGGCCCTGACCGGCCAGCCTTCGCCTTGTGGGTCGACGATGTGGTCAGCGTGATCGAGATCGACGGTGGGCTGGTGCAGCCGCCGCCTGTCGCGAGCATGGCCCGGCAGCAGCTGGTTGCCGGGCTGGTCGACTTGCAGGGCGTTCCGGGCGATCCTCTGGTCCAGATCCTGGCGCCGGAGCACCTGCTGGCCGAGCCGGCGGCGCCGGTGCCACCCCTTGCCAAGCCCAAGGCCGAGGCTGGGGCCAATGCCGCCTCCGAAGCCGCGTCCGAAGCCGTCGCCGTCCCCATGGGCGAGGCCGTGGCTGCCGACTGAACCGGCTGCGGCCGGCACCCTCTCAGGCCAGCCGCAGCATGGTGAACAACAGCATGCCGACGGCCATCGTGAACAGCACGTTGCGGGTGGTCCGCATGACCACGCCGGCAACCACCGCGGCGGCCAGCTTGAAGTTCTCGAAGCTCAGGAACACCTGGCCATCCTGCATCAGCAGCTCAGGTGCTACCAGCGCCGCCAGCGCGCAGGCGGGTGCATAGCGCAGCGCATGCTGCACACGCTCGGGCAGGTTGATGCGCTCGCCGATCAGGAGGAAGGCGCCGCGTGTGACGACGGTCACCAGCGTCAGACCGACGATCGTGAGCCAGACTTCGGTGCTGCTCATGCCACTCATGCGCGCCGCCGGTCCAGCATGAAGTCGAAGGACATGGCCACCACCATGCCGCACAAAACTGCGACCACCAGGCCGAGCTTGAGCGGGAAGCCGGCGGCCAGCACCGCGACCACGGCCGCCGTGGCGGCCCCCGCTGCCGCTGGTTTGCTGCCGAGCATCGGCAGCATGATGGCCATCAGCGCGAGCACCGCGGTGAACTCCAGGCCCCAGTGCCCCGGCACCCAGGCGGCCAGGAAGATGCCGGCGACCGACATCGGCTGCCATGCCAGCCAGTTGGCGCAGGCCATGCCGAGGAAGACCCACACCTGCTCGGTGGAGCCGCGCTCCTCGGGCTTGCAGTCGCCGTAGCGGGAAACGAAGACCGCGACGCCCAGATCGGTGGTCAGGTAGCCCAGCAACACCCGCCGTCCGAAGGACAAGCGCTGGAAGTACTGCTGCAGTGTGGCCGAGAAGCTCACGAAGCGCAGGTTGACCACGAGCGCGGTGGCGAGCACGACCCAGACCGGCGCGCCGGCCGCGATCAGCGGCAGTGCCGC
>JADCGX010000124.1 GCA_020248785.1 Burkholderiales bacterium
CTGGGAGGTCGAGCGCGACCGGCTGTTTGCCAACGCCGAGGTGCACGATATCGCGGTGGCCGTCGGCGTCGATCCGCACGGGCCCGACGACGAGCCCGATCTGGCGGGCCTGCGCTACGGCAAGATCTGCATCCTGGCCGACGCGGATGTCGACGGCTCGCACATCCAGGTGCTGTTGCTGACCCTGTTCTTCCGGCACTTCCCGCGGCTCATCGAGCGCGGCCACATCTGCGTGGCGCGGCCACCGCTGTTCCGCGTCGATGTACCGGCGGCCGGCAAGCGCCCGGCGCGGCGCATCTATTGCCTGGACGACGAGGAGCTCGACGCCACGCTCGTGAAGCTCAGGGACGAGGGCGTGCGCGAGGGCGCCTGGAGCATCGCCCGCTTCAAGGGCCTGGGCGAGATGAGCGCCGAGCAGTTGTGGGAGACGACGATGAACCCCGACACGCGGCGGTTGCTGCCCGTGACGCTGGGCGCCGAGCCGCGCGCCGCCACGGTCGACACCATGACGATGCTGATGGGCAGGGCCGAGGCGCAGTCGCGTCGCACCTGGCTGGAAGAGCACGGCAACGAGGTGCAAGTCGACGTGTAGCGGCCATTACGCGCGCCATCGCCTGACGCCGACACGAGCGGGCGGACTGCGCAGCACGGCTGGCACGCCGCAATCCGACGATAAGCGGAGCGGCAGAGCCACAGTTCGCAGGCTCGACCGTGTGCACGGGTGGTGTGCGCCGGCACCGACGTGATGCTTTGCCGCCATACTTGAGCCTTGGGCCTATTGGGCTCGCGCCAACTCTCCTTCCTTGCCTTTCGCGCACGTCAAATGATCGATGCCCGGACCCAGGTGCTAGTAGGACGCAACTGCCTGCGGTGCAAGCTGGCGCTGGCGCTTGGTGTCTTCGCCCTCGCGCTGATGGCGCCGGCGATACTGGCTCCGGATGCGATCGGCGCCGGCGGTCGGACCGCCGTGCTGGCACTGGCCTTCGTGGCAGTGGCGCTGTCGATCGGACTTTTCGTTGCGGTGTTGCGCCGGGCCCAGAGCGGCACCGAGCCGATCGAAGCTGCCTTCGAATCGAACAACGTCGGGGTGGCGGTGTTCGATGCACTGGACCGGCTGGTTCGCTGCAACGAGGCCTACCGCGCCTTGTTTCCGGAAATCCGCCACCTGATGGTGCCGGGCGTTCGGCACGACGAACTCATGCGCGCCTATTACCCGCTCGCCTCCAGCGAGGTCGTCGCAGGCCGACCGCTGGAGACCTTCGTCGAACAAATGCGCCAGCAGCGGCGTCAGGTGGCATCCAGCGAAGTGGTGCGCCGGCACACGGGGCGCTGGTTGCTGATGACCGATGCCCGGACCGCCGCTGGCGGCGTGGTCAGCTTCCGGATCGACGTCACGGAACACCGCGTCACGGATCTGGAGTTGCGTCACCGTCGCCGCGTGAGCGACGAGATCGCCGAGCTCACGTTCGACTGGTACTGGCGCGAGGACGCGGACGGTCGCCTGATCGAGCTCTCCGAAAGAGCGGAGGCCGCCTTCGGCGTCCCGACCGAGCGACTGCTGGGCAAACGGCGCGATGAGATTCGCGGTTTCAGTGCCGACCCCGTTGAGCTTGCGGCCTACCGGGCGCAGGTGGCGCAGCGGCAGACGTTTCCGTGGTTCCGCCACCAGTGCACGCATGGGTCGGGGCGGACCATCTGGATCGCCGTAACGGGTAAGCCCGTCTTCGATGGTGATGGCAGTTTCCTCGGCTACTTCGGCGCCGGCCGCGACGTAACGGAGCGCACCTCGACCATCGCTGCGCTGCGCCTGTCCGAAGAGCGCCTGCGCGCGCTGATGGCGCTGGCCACGGAGTGGTACTGGGAGACCGACGCCGAGCTGCGCTTTACCGTCGTCGAAGGTCCACAGCCCGCCCGGGCGGAACTGCTCGAGCGCGTGGGCGGTGCACCTCTCGACCGGTGGTCGGCGCAGTCCGGCGTCGAGCTGGACTGGTCGGCCGTGCGCCGCCTCGTCGATCGGCGCACGGGTTTCCGCCGGGTGCCGTTCCGGGTCCGCAAGCGCGATGGCAGCATCGCGTACTTCGAGACGTCGGCCGAGCCGATCCTGCAGGCGGAACGGTTCTGCGGTTATCGCGGGCTGGCCTGGGACGTGACCGAGCGCGAAGCGCTGCTGGCGCGTGTTACCGATAGCGAGGCGCGCTTCCGGGCGCTGACCGAGCTGTCGTCGGACTGGTACTGGGAGATGGACGCCGATGGCCGCGTCGCGAGCGTGCGGCAGGGTGCAGGCGGGCGCGGCCTGGACCCGCGAACCATGGTGGGCCGTGCCCTGTGGGAGACCGACCAGGAACTGGTCCAGCCCGCCACCTGGGACGAGCTGCGTGCCGCGGTGGCCGAGCGGCGACCGTTCCGTGACCTACTGCTGCGGCTGCGGCGAGACGGTGAAATTTCCACTTACACGTTGATCGGCGGCGACCCCGTGTTCGATCCCGAGCGCGGATTCTGCGGCTACCGCGGCGTGGGCAAGAACATCACCGAACAGGTGCGGGCGCAGGAGCGCATCGAGCGGCTGGCCAACATCGATCCGCTGACCCAGCTTGCGAACCGGCAGAGCTTCGACGAGCGCGCGCAGCGAATTCTCGGTGGCGCATATGCGGAGGGACGGCAGTGCGCATTGCTGTTCGTCGATCTCGACAACTTCCGGCTCCTGAACAACGGCTATGGTCATCGCATCGGTGACCGCATGCTGTCGATCGTCGCCAGCCGCATGCGTTGTGTGGTCGATGAGCCCGACCTTCTCGGCCGCCGCGGCGGCGACGAGCTGGTGGTGCTGCTGGTCGACGTGCCTCGGCCGGAGCACGCCGCGGAGATCGCGCAGCAACTGATCAAGGCGATTTCCGCGCCGGAGCGCGTGCTCGGCATGGAGGTGAGCGTCACGCCTTCCATTGGTATCGGTCTGTTTCCGAGCGACGGTGTCGATCTGGACTCGCTGCTCAATGCGGCGGATGCGGCCATGTACCAAGCCAAGGAGGGCGGACGCAAGACCTATGCGTTCTACACGCCCGCCGTCGCGCGGCGAGTGGACCTGCGACTACGCCTTGAAAACCGCCTGCGCAAGGCCGTGGAGGCGCGTGACTTCCGCCTGTTCTACCAGCCGCTCGTATCGCTGGCAGACGGCAAGATGGTGGGGGCCGAGGCGCTGATTCGCTGGAAAGATGCCGAGCTCGGCGACATCTCGCCCGGCGAGTTCATTCCGATCGCCGAGGAGAGCGGGCTGATCATCGGCCTGGGCGAATGGGTGATTCGCGAAGCGGCGCGCGCCCGCCGCGTCTGGCGGTCGCTTGGCCTGGACCTGCCGCCGGTGGCGATTAACTTTTCGGGGATCCAGCTGCGCCAGCTGGGGTGCGTCGAAGGCCTGCTCCAAGTGCTGGCCGATTGCGAGGTGCCGGCGAGCGACGTGGAGGTGGAGGTCACCGAGACCGGCCTGCTCGATACCAATGCCGTGGCGCGCGAGAACCTGGTCCGGCTGCGCAATGCCGGTGTCAAGATCGCGCTTGACGACTTTGGAGTCGGCTTCTCCAGC
>JADCGX010000125.1 GCA_020248785.1 Burkholderiales bacterium
AACTGGCATACAGCCCGGCGGCCAGGCGCCGCAGGTAGCCGCCGCCGCAGCGGCGATACACGTCGAAGGCCACCGCCTTATGCTCGGTTTCTTCCACCGCATGCCAGCCCCACAGCAGCGCCAGTTGCGGGTGCGCGCCGGCCGCCCCGGGGTGACCCGGTTCGTTCCGCTCGGCGCCGCACCGGACCGCCACGGGCCGCGACTGCGTCATGCGTCCGGTTGCAGACGCTGCGGGCAAAGCCGCGCGGCCATGCAGCATGGCCGAACCGTCGCGGAGTAAGCCCGGCGCGGGTTGCGCAGCCCTGCAAGGCGCGTCAAGGTAGTTATCGCCTCTGTCATGCAGCCTTGTTCTGAGTATGCGCAGCGCTGGCAGCCGTGTTGACCACCGAGTCGCGCTCAGGATTGAGGGCGACCACGCCGAGGTGCGACCAGTCGCGGGTGTTGCCGGACCAGCGCTTGGGGTTGCGTTGTCGGGCGTGGAGGTACAGCGCGTGGCGGGCCGCCAGGACGGCCTGATCTTCGCCAGCGTGGCGCTGCTGCGGACTGACGTAGCGGATGCCGCTATGGCGGTGCTCGACGTTGTACCACCGCACGAACTCGGCCGCCCAGGCCTGGGCGTCCTGCAGGCTGGCCAAGCCCTGGGCCGGGAACTCGGGCCGGTACTTGGCGGTGCGAAACAGCGATTCGGCATACGCGTTGTCGTCGCTCACTCGGGGCCGCGAGTACGACGGCTGCACCCCCAGCCAGTGGAGCATCGCCAGCACCGTCGTGGCCTTCAGGGTCGGCGCGCGTCAAGGTGGTTGTCGCGTCGGTCATGCAGCCTTTTGCTGAGAAGGCGCAGCGCTGGCAGGCGTGTTGACCACCGAGTCGCGCTCCGGATTGAGGGCGTGTCGGCCAGTCAGGGCCCGCGCTGGGGCGGCGTCGTGCCGGGCAGTGCGAGCTCGCTGTCCCAGACCACGGCGCCAGCGGCGGCCAACGGCAACCAGCCGCGCACCACGCTGACCTGGAACCTTGACGACTATCCCGCAGCGGGCGAAGTGCATGGCCGGGCGATGCAGCAGCCCACGCTCGCCAATCCGATACGCACGCTGAACGTGCGTACCGTCGCGTGGACCGAGCAGGACCTGCCGTTCGTGTCGAGCAACAACCTGTGCACGTTCAGCGTGTTCGAGACGGCGACCGGCCTGGTGTCGAGCTACTGCTTCGACACGCGAAACCCGGCCAGCCCGGTGGTGAAGTTCGACGAGTTCCGCATCGGCTGAGATCGCCGGCGCCGGGCCGCGCCCGGCGCCGGCTCACCAATCGGCGCAACACGGCGCAACACGGCGCAACACGCCGGCTCTGCCTGCCGGGACCGGGCGCCTGCGGGGGCGCCCGCCACCTCGTCCAGGCACTTGCCCAGCAGCGGGTTGGCGGCGCGCAACTGCCTCAACGCCGGGCGCGCATGGAATTCAAACGGCCTCGGGCAAGCCCGACAGGCGTCCACAAATGGCTGCGAGGACGCAGAATCGAGCCCTGCATCGACCGGCTGCGGCCCGCGGCGCAGGCGCCTGCCTTGTGGATGACGCATTTCGCTGCTTCGCCGTCTTGCCCGCCGCCGAACACTGTGAAGAGGAATCGCCGCATGAGTCACGACCACCACGACCACGATCACCACGACCACGAACACGGTTCCCATTTGTCGGAGGTGCAGGCCCGCGTGCGGGCACTGGAGTCGGTCCTCACCGAGAAGGGCTACGTGGATCCTGCGGTCCTCGACCATATCGTCGAGCACTTCGAAACGAAGGTCGGCCCGCACGTGGGGGCGAAGATCATCGCTCGGGCATGGACGGACCCCGCCTTCAAGGCTGCGCTCCTTGCGGATGCGACCCGTGCGGTCGTCGCTGACGAAACCTTCGGGCGCGTCGGCGATCACCTGGTCGCGGTCGAGAACACCGAGACCCAGCATCACATGGTGGTCTGCACGCTGTGCTCCTGCTATCCGTGGGACGTGCTCGGACTTCCGCCGATCTGGTACAAGTCCGCGCCGTATCGTTCGCGCGTGGTGATGGATCCTCGGGGCGTTCTCGCCGACTTCGGCGTCACGCTGCCGGCCGGGACGGCGATACGCGTGTGGGACTCGACCGCCGAGACGCGCTATCTCGTGGTGCCGCAGCGGCCGGCGGGCACCGACGGATGGAGCGAGGAACAACTCGCCTCGCTCGTCACCCGCAACAGCATGATCGGCACCGGTCTTGCGCTGCAGCCCGGCGAGGTGAAGCGATGAACGGGATTCATGATCTCGGCGGGATGCAGGGCTTCGGCCCCGTGGTGGACGAGCCGAACGAGCCGCCATTCCATGCGCTGTGGGAAGGGCGGGTGCTCGCCCTGCAGCGCGCGGTTCTGTTCACGCGCACCTGGAATCTCGATGCCTTCCGCTACGCGCAGGAGTGTCTGCCGGCCAGCGTGTACGTCGCCGTCTCCTACTATCACCGCTGGTTTCTGGCCCTCGCGGGAAGGGCCATCCACCACGGGCTCCTCACGCAGGCGGAACTCGATGCGGGTCATGCGAAGGGTCCGGCTGCACCCGTGCAGCGCACGATGACGCTGCGGGACGTCGAACTCGGGAAGGTCCGCTCACCGTTCGGGCGAACGCCCACGCAGTCGGCGCGCTTCAAGCCCGGCGACCGGGTCCGCACGGCGAACATCCATCCCCTGGGGCACACGCGCCTGCCGCGCTATGCGCGCGACAAGGTGGGGCGGGTCGAGGTGGTGCACGGTTGCCACGCGTTTCCGGACGCGATCGTCGCCGGTGACGGCGAGGCCTCGGCCTGGCTCTATGCGGTCGTTTTCTCCAGCAGCGATCTGTGGGGCAATGCGGCCGACCCGTCGCTCACCGTCTCGATAGACGCCTTTGAGCCCTACCTGGAGCCCGCCTGAAATGCGCCTGCCCGAGATGTGCCCGCCAGCCATGGGTACGGGTATCGAAGAGGTCCTGGCGGCCATTCCTGCCGACCAGCGCACCCCCGCCTTCAACGAGCCCTGGGAGGCCCAGGCCTTCGCGCTGACGCTCGCCCTCCTTCGACGTGGCGCGTTCACCTGGAGCGAGTGGTCCGCGACGCTGGGTGAGGAGATCAAGCGGGCGCAGGAGTCGGGCGATGCGGACAGCGGCACCACCTATTACCGGCACTGGTTGGCCGCAGGCGAGCGGCTCGTGCGGGACAAGGGCCTCGCGACGGACGACGCGCTGCATCGGTATCGGGACGCCTGGAACCGGGCCGCAGGCCGGACACCGCACGGGGAGCCGATCGTGCTTGAACCCCGGGATCTGACATGAGCGGAATGCCGGCCGCCGGGGGCTGGGCGGTGGGTCGGGGCCAGGATGGTTCTGCCTTCCTTTCCTGAATCGAATGTTCATCAACTGCTCTCCGACAGTCTCCTGTCG
>JADCGX010000126.1 GCA_020248785.1 Burkholderiales bacterium
CCCGCCTTGCGCAGCCGGATCACCTGCACCCGCCTCTCATGTCGCGCTTGGCGCGACAAACTTCTCATGTCGGTGGCTTCCATCCGACCAAGATGATGGCAACCTCTGAAAATTCAAGAACAATGTTGCCGGATCAATAATTGGAAAAGACTCGACCTAGACTGCGTGGACTGTTCGATCCAAAATGACCCGATGCGCCGTTGCTTCGTCGCCGCGTTCTTTGCTTTTCTTGCCGGGCCTGCCTTCGCGCAGGTCGAAGTCACCAATGCCTGGATGCGTCCGACTGTGGAAGGACAGATGGGCACGGGGGCGTTCATGACGCTGCGGGCCAAGGAGCCGATGCGGGTGGTGGGGGCGACCAGTGCCGTGGCAGGCGTGGTCGAGATTCACGAGATGACGTTGCAGAACAACGTCATGCGGATGCGGGCGATCGAGTCGCTCGCGTTGCCCGCCGGGCAGGCGGTGGAGCTGAAGCCCGGTGGCCATCACGTCATGCTGATGGATCTGAAGCGGGCGCTGAAGCGCGGCGAAAAAGTGGCGGTCGAACTGCACCTGGAAACCGCGGACAAGCGGCGTGTCACGCAGCCGATTCAAATTGAAGTGCGCAGCGGCGCGCCGGGCAATGAGGCCAAGAAGTAGGCGGCGCACACCGCCAGGTCGAGCGTCGGCGACAGCGCGGCGAGCACCCCCGATCACGCGTGCGTGCCAGCTGTGCTCGCACTACGGCGCCCGCACTACAGCGCCCGTACCTTGAAGTCGCCCGCCCTGGCGAGCGCCGCCTGCACCGCCTCCAGCGCCAGCGGCGCGGCCACCTCGATGACCGCGCGCGGCGGATCGAGGGTGACGCTGGCGTCTTGCGCCACGCCCTTGAGCGCCTTGGTCACGCGGCTTACGCAGCCCCCACAGTGCATGCCCGCGATCTCGAACGTCTGTTGCATCCCTGCCTCCTGTCCGTGGCTCTTGCCCAGTTGCGAGCCGGATTTTGCCCGGGCAACGCGAGTGCCGCTGCTAGACTTTTTTGAACTTCCCTTGCTCTCGTGACCTTGATCACGGGTTTTCCGACGCCATGGACCGCGCGCCGCTCGCCCCTGAACTGAAGGCGGACATCCTCTCCGAGGCGCTGCCGTACATCCGCCGCTTCCATGGCAAGACCATCGTCGTCAAATATGGCGGCAACGCCATGGTCGACGAGAAGCTGCAGCAGAGCTTTGCGCATGATGTCGTGCTGTTGAAGTTGGTCGGCATGAACCCGGTGGTCGTGCACGGCGGCGGGCCGCAGATCGACGAAGCGCTTGAGCGCATCGGCAAGAAGAGCGAGTTCATCCAGGGGATGCGCGTGACCGACGCCGAGACCATGGAGGTGGTCGAGTGGGTACTTGCCGGCGAGGTGCAGCAGGACCTCGTGATGATGATCAACGGCTTTGGCGGCCAGGCCGTGGGCCTGACCGGCAAGGACGGCGGCCTGATTCGCGCCCGCAAGTTGAAGATGCAAGATAAGGCCGATCCGACCAAGTTTCACGACATTGGCCAGGTCGGTGCCATCGAGAAAATCAATCCTGCGGTGGTCAAGGCGCTGCAGGACGACGCCTTCATCCCGGTCATCAGCCCCATTGGCTACGGCGAAGACGGCATGAGCTACAACATCAATGCCGACGTAGTGGCCGGCAAGATCGCCGAGGTTCTAAAGGCTGAGAAACTCGTCATGCTCACCAATACACCGGGCGTGCTCGACAAAAACGGCACGTTGCTGACGGGCCTGTCGGCGCGCCAGATCGATGACCTTTTTGCCGACGGCACGATCTCGGGGGGCATGCTGCCGAAGATCTCCTCGGCCCTCGAAGCCGCCAAGAGCGGCGTGAACTCCGTGCACATCATCGACGGCCGCGTCGACCACTGCCTGCTGCTGGAGATCCTGACCGACCAAGGTGTCGGCACAATGATCAAGAGCCATTGAGTCGATTGCGTGGACGCAAGGCCTGTGGCCTCGCACGTGCACGCAATCGAGTTTGATCAGAGGCCGGGCTTGGGGCGGCCCGGAGCCCGGCCTGCAAATCAACGAAACGCGCTGCGCGAGCCTCTGTACAGAGCGCCTGCAGCCGTGCGCCAACGGACTTCTAAGGATGAATCGCAAGCCACAGCGGCGCACCGGGCGCGTCCTGCCCGATGCGCAGCGCCTGACGCCCGGCACCCGACGCCCGACGTTTTTCTTCGACCTCGACAACACCCTGCACGACGCCTCGCACGCGATCTTTGGGCAGATCAATGTGCGGATGACGGCCTATGTGCGTCAGCACTTGGGCCTGAGCGAGGCCCAGGCCAATGCGCTGCGCGAGCGCTACTGGCACCGCTATGGCGCAACGCTGATGGGGCTGGTGCGCCATCACGGCGTGCGCGCCGATCACTTCCTGCGCACCACCCACGACATTGACTTGCCGGCCCTGGTACGTGCCGAGCGCGGGCTGGTGCGGCTGTTCGCCCGGCTGCCTGGGAGCAAGGTGCTGCTCACCAACGCACCGGATGTCTATGCGGCGGCCGTGGTCCGGCATCTCGGGCTGCACGCGCATCTGGCGCGGCGCTACACCATCGAAACCATGCGCGTGCACGGCAGCTACCGGCCCAAGCCCTCGCGCGCCATGCTGCGCAACGTGCTGGCGCGCGAACGGGTGCGCGCAGCGCAGGCCGTGCTGATCGAGGACACCGCGGTGAACCTCAAGGCGGCGCGCGCACTGGGCCTGCGTACCGTGCTGGTCACGCATGGCAGCCGAGTGGCGGGCCGGCTCCGAGCGCGTGCGCCCTATGTCGATTTGCGGGTCCGTTCCGTGCTTGATCTGCCGCGTCGCCTGCACGCGCTGCGCCGAGACACCAGCGGCGGCTGGTGAGCGCCGGCTGATGAGAGGCGGTTGGTACGCGGGGTCGGTCAGCGCGGGGCCGGTAAGCTTGTCCGCTATTCGCTGTTTCCTTCCCTCTTACTCTCGTTCTGGAGTTCCTCATGACGTCGCGTCCGGGCATCGTCCGTCGCTTTTTTGGTGGCCTGTGGTGGCTACTCGACTTCTCGCGCCGGCTGGTGTTGAACCTGCTGTTCCTCGCGCTGGTGGTCGTGATCGTCGCGGCCTGGTGGGTCGGTCGGCAGGGGCCGGTCCTGAGTGAGAAGACCGCGCTGGTGCTGAACCTGAGCGGCGATCTCGTCGAGCAGTACACCAGCGGCGCCAGTGAGGTGTTCCTGGCCGAAGCGCTGGGCGAGGCGCGCCGCGAAACCCAGTTGCGCGATGTCTTGCAGGCGCTTGATGCGGCCGCCAACGACCCGAAGATCGTGCGCGTGGTGCTGAATCTTGACGATCTGTCGGGCGGCGGGCTGGCCAGCTTGCGTGAAGTCGGCGCGGCGCTGAACCGCTTCAAGAAGAGCGGCAAGGATGTGGTTGCCTGGGGTTCGTCGTTCTCGCAACGCCAATACTTCCTGGCCGCGCATGCCGACGAGGTCTACATGCACCCGATGGGCAGCGTGACCTTGACCGGCATCGGCGGCAAGAGCCTGTACTTCAAGGATGCGCTGGACAAGCTCGGCGTCACCATGCACGCCTTCCAGGCGGGCAAGTACAAGAGCGCGATCGAGCCGCTGGTGCGCAGCGAGCCGTCGCCGGAAGCGCTGGAGGCCGATCAGGCCTGGATGGACAGCTACTGGGCCGGCTGGACGAACGAGGTCGAGGCTGCCCGCAAGCTGGACAAGGGCGCCATCGCGCGCCTGATCGACGAGGCGCCGCGGCGGCTGGCCGCGGTGCGGGGCGACATGGGTCAGCTCGCTCTCAAGGAAAAGCTGGTCGATGCGCTGAAGACGCGCGACGAGTTTCGCGCGCTGTTTATCCAGCGTGGCGCCGCGCAGGACGAGGAGGAGGGCACCTTTCGCCAGATCTCTCTATTCGCCTATCTGTCGCACATCACGCCCAAGCAGGGCGGCGCGATCGGCGTGGTGGTCGCGCAGGGCGAGATCCTCGACGACGATGCGCCGCAAGGCCTGATCGGCGGCCGGCAAACCGCCGAGCTCATTCGGCGCGCGCGCGAGGACGACGACATCAAGGCGCTGGTGCTGCGCATCGACTCGCCGGGCGGCAGCGCCTTCGGCTCGGAGCTGATCCGGCGCGAGATCGAGCTGACGCGCAAGGCGGGCAAGCCGGTGGTGGCCTCGATGGGCGACCTGGCGGCCTCGGGCGGCTACTGGATCACGATGTCCTCGGACGAGGTGCTGGCGGATGCCGGCACCATCACCGGCTCGATTGGGGTCTTCGGCGTGCTCCCCACCTTCGAGAAGACCCTTGAAAAGCTGGGTGTGGGTGTTGGCGGCGCGAGCACGAGTTGGTTGGCCGCGGCCAGCAGCCCGGCCACGCCGATGGACAAGCGCCTGGCGGAGATGGTGCAGACCCGCATCGGTCACTTCTACCAGCAGTTCATCGGCCTGGCGGCGCAAGCGCGCAAGACCACGCCCGAGAAGATCAACGACGTGGCCCAGGGCCGCGTGTGGACTGGCCAGCAGGCACGCGAGGTCGGGCTGATCGACGGCATCGGCGGGCTCAACGACGCGCTGACGCGGGCGGCCGAGCGGGCCAAGCTGAGCGGCGAGTTTCGCGTGATCTACATCGAACGCGGCCCGCGCGGGCTGGAGCGCTGGCTGAGCCTGTTCATGGGACGCGTGGCCGTGGCGGTTGAACAGTCGCTTGGTCTGCAGGCGCCGTTCCTGCGCGACGGCATGCGCCTCGGGCAGCAGGCGGCGCCGGCCCTGCGCGTGTTCCAGGGTGCGCGCGACGCGCCGCTGCGGGGCTACGCCTACTGCTTCTGTGCCGGTATCGAGTGACCCTCGGGGCACGAGCGATCGAATAAGCGCGGCCTTTGCCGCGTGAGTAATCCCCTACGTCGCGGGTGATTCCGGTAGATTTGTCGGCGCTCTCGGAACGGTGACCATGCAAAGCGGCGGCAACGAACAAGCAGAACAAGACGGCGTCCGGCGTCGCAAACCCGGCGCGCGCCGTCTGCAAATCTTGCAGACCCTGGCGGTGATGCTGGAGGACCCCAAGGGCGAGCGGGTCACCACGGCCGCGCTGGCCGCCAAGCTGCATGTGTCCGAAGCGGCGCTGTATCGGCACTTCGCTAGCAAGGCCCAGATGTTCGAGGGCCTGATCGAGTTCATCGAAACAACGATCTTCGGCCTGATCAACGAGATCTCGGCCAAGGAGACCTCCGGCCTGAAGCAGTTGCGCAAGATCGTGCAGATGCTGCTGGACTTCGCGCAGACCAACCGCGGCATGACGCGCGTGCTCATCGGCGACGCCCTGGTCAACGAGCACGAGCGGCTGCAGGAGCGCATGAACCAGTTGATGGAGCGCATTGAGGCGTCCATCAAGCAGAGTGTTCGCGTCGCCATCAGCGAGCAGGAACTGCCGGGCAGCCTCGACGCGTCGGCACGTGCCGGTCTCGTGGTCGCTTTCGTGATCGGCCGCTGGCATCGCTTTGCCAAGACCGGCTTCAAGAAGTCACCCGGCGAGGGCCTGGAGGCCGTGCTGCCGGCCCTGCTCACCTAAATTAAGGGACCGTCGGCCTGCCTGCGCTGCGGTCCATGGGCTCGCGGTAGTTGTGCAAGGGCGACACCGAGGGCTTTATCGCCCTTACGTACGTGCCGCACAGGTCTGCACAATCCGCCGCCGCAGGGCGTTGCATCGGTCCGCGCTCCGAGCCATGTGCACAGCACTGCGGCGGCCAGTCTGAAACAGCCTCTCCACTCCCCCCCTGGGCCTGCAAATCCTCGTGCTCGCGCTGGCGCTGCAAGGCAGCGCACTGGCCGCCCAGGCCAGTGAAGGAGCGAGCGGGGTCGGTCATGTCACGGATGCAGCGCGTCGCGTTTGCGCGCGGTGCGCGGTGCCCGCGCCATTGCTGCTCGCCGGGGCCGCACCGGCGGGCGCTTCCCCCACAGCGGTGACGTCCGTGACCGCGGTCGATGGGCAGGCGCCTGGGACACCAGCCGCCGGCGGTCCCGCGGCGACGCAGGCGACGCAGGCCGCGCAGGCTGCCCAAGCCGCGCAAGGCAGCCATGGTCGGAAAGACACGCAAGACGTGCCGGACCCGCAAGACGCGCAAGCGCCGCGGCGAGCCCGCATCGGTCTGGTGCTTTCCGGTGGCGGCGTGCGCGGACTGGCGCGCGTCGGCGTGCTGCAGGCACTGCGCGAATTGCGCGTGCCGGTGGACATCGTGGTGGGCACCAGCATGGGCGCGATCGTCGGCGGCGCCTTTGCCGCCGGCCACCGGGTCGAGGTGCTCGAGCAATACGCGGTCGAGACCGACTGGGGCCGCGTGTTCGATCCGGTGGGCGACCGGCGCGACATCGACTTTCGGCGCCGGCGCGACGACGCCATCTTGCTGCCGGCGCCGACCCTGCGCTCGGGCCCCGACGGGCTGACCATCGCGCCGGCGGCCTTCGGCAGCTTTGAACTCGAAATGCTCCTGCGGCGGATCGCCGCACCGGTGCGCGACACCGCCGACCTGGATCGACTGCCGCTGCGCTACCGTGCGGTGGCCGCCGATCTGGTCAACGGCGAGATGATCCTGCTGCGCCAGACCACGCTGTTCAACGCGATGCGCGCCTCGATGTCGGTGCCAGGCGCCTTCGCGCCGCTGCGAGTTGATGGCCGCCTCTTGATCGACGGCGGCGTGGTGCGCAATCTGCCGGTCGACGTGGCGCGCGCGCTCGGCGCCGACATCGTACTGGCGGTCAATGTCGGCGCGCCGCCGGTCGAAGAGGCCAAGCTGCGCACCTCGCTCGACATCACGCTGCAGATGGTGTCGCTGCTGATCCAGCAGAACGTGGCGGCCTCGCTCGCGCAACTCGGCCCGCGCGACGTGCTGGTGCAGCCCGATCTGAGCGGCATCGGCTCGGCCGACTTCTCTCGCCCCGCCGAGGTCGTCGAGCGCGGCCGGCGCGCGGCGCTGGCCCAGGCGCCCGCGCTGGCGGGCCTGGCTCTGCCGCCCGCCGAGTACGCGCTCTGGGAGAGCAGCCGCCAGTTGCCGCAGGCGCCGCCGCAGTTCGTGATCGAGTCGATCGAGTTCAAGGGTACCGAGCGCGCCGATCCCCGCGGCCTCGCCGCGAGGCTGCCGTTTTCGGAGGCTGACAAGGTCGACGAAGCGACCCTAGAGCAGGGCCTGCGCCGCCTGTACGCCAGCGGGGACTTCGACCGCATCGACTACGCGCTGGTGCCGCTTGGGCCTACGTCGCGTCGGCTGCTGTTGCAGCCGCAGGAGCGCGTCGGTGGCATGGACAGCCTGCGCTTCGGCTGGCATTTCGAGTCCGACCTGGCCGATTTGAACCGCTTCAACGTCGCCGTCGGCTACCTGCGGCCCTGGGTCAACGCCTACGGTGGAGAGTGGCGCACCCTCGTGCAATTGGGCAGCGAGCGCCTGATCGAGACCGAGCTCTATCAACCGCTGCTGCGCCGGCTGCCGTTTTTCGCCGCCGTGGGCGCCCGCTACTTCGTCGACGACCAGGACATCTTCGCCAGCGAGCAACGGCGTCTGGCCCGGGTGTCGCTGAGCTACTACGGGGTCGAAGCAGCGTTCGGGATGCGGCTTGGCAGCGTCGGTGAGCTGCGCCTCGGCCTCCAGCGGCGGCGCATCCAGGCGGACAACCTGATCTGCCAGTTGTTCGAGTCGCGGATCACTGCACTGGAAACTTTCGGCACGGCGTCGTCGCAGCTCGACGCGCTCGACAATCCATTTTTCCCGCGCGAGGGCTATCGCATCGACCTTCAGTATGCGCGGCTGTTGAATTCTGGCTCGACGGCAGTGCAAACCGGGTCGATAGAGCTATAGGCCCGCAAGCCATTCACATGGGGCCGACACACGCTGGAGTTTGGCGCGGGCTACGAGCGCGCGTTCGGCGACATCAACAGCGTGACGCTGGGAGGCCTACTCAACCTGTCGGGCACGCAGCCAGACACGAGCGTCGGCAACCGCGCCACTTTGCTCTCCGCGCTGTATCTGTATCGGCTGGGCCAGATGCCACGCGCCATCGGCCGCGGCATCTACCCAGGCGCCTCGCTGGAGTTTGGCCGCCTCGACGGCAACGTCGAGTTCGGCGCCACCTCGGGCCTGCGCCGCGCCAACGCGCTGCTCATCGGCCTGGACGGCCTTCTCGGACCGCTGTTTCTCGCCTACGGTCGCACCGAGGGCGGGGCGCAGGCCGTATACCTGTTCGTCGGACGCTTGTGATGCGACGCGCGCGCCTCGAGGTCCCGTCCGGCGCGCGTCTATCGGTCGGGCGTCGCGCCCAGCTTTACGACCACGATCCGGCTCCGCACGGCTCCTAGCCGGGCTGGCGCCCGCCGCATACGGCGCAACTGGCGTCCCGTGGCACGCGCACGCCACGCACCTGCATCGTCAGCGCATCGACCAGGAGCAGCCGCCCGCTCATCGATTCGCCGATCGACGTCGTTTCGCCGGCCGCGATCTTCAGCGCCTCGGCCGCCTGAAGCGTACCGATGATGCCGGTGAGCGGCGCGAACACACCCATCACCGCGCACAACTCGTCTTCGCCCTCGCCCTCCGGGAACAGACAGGCGTAGCAGGGCGCCTCGGCCTGGCGCAGGTCGAAGACGGCGAGTTGACCGTCAAAGCGGATCGCCGCGCCCGAGACCAGGGGCCGGCAATGCGCCACACAGGCGCGGTTCACGGCATGCCGCGTGGCGAAGTTATCGCTGCAATCGAGCACGATGTCGTGCGCGACCACCAGCGCATCGAGTTCGGCGCCCGCCACGCGGCGTGCGAGCGCGGCGACCCTGACCTGCGGATTGATGGCGCGCAAGGTGGTCCGACCGGACTCGGCCTTGGGCCGGCCGATGCGCTCCGTCGTGTGCAGGATCTGCCGCTGCAGATTGGTCAGATCGACGTTGTCGCCGTCGACCAGCGTGATCTGCCCCACGCCGGCCGAGGCAAGGTAAAACGCGGCCGGCGAGCCGAGGCCGCCAGCGCCGACCACCAGCATCCGACAGTTGTGGATGCGCGTCTGGCCCTCAATGCCGATCTCGTTGAGCAGGATATGGCGCGAGTAGCGCTGGAGCAGCTGGTCGTCGAGGTCGAGCATCGGTGGCGCGATTGGCAGGCAGTTGCCCGGGGAGCAGAGACGACTCGGGCCGCATTTGCGGCCCGAGTCGTGTTCATCGCTCAGAGCGTCACCACCATGGCGCCATCGTCACGCCGGCGCCCTCAGCGCGCCTTGACGTCCGGCCGCGCGTTGGCCGGCGTGCTGGTGGCGGCATCGGTCCGCGCCACCGTCTCGCGCGGCTTGGCCACGGCGACAGGCCTGCCTTGCAGATGATTGAGCGCCTGTCGCAGTTGGAAGTCTTCGGTGGAGCCGAACTCGTAGCGGCGCTGCGGCGGGGGTTGAGCCGCGCCGGGTGTGGTGGGCGTTGCGTCCGGCACCGTGGCGGGCGCAGTGGCGCCTGGTGGCGCCACGTCGGCCGGCTGGTTCTGACGACGCTCCGCGTCCGCCTTGTTGCGGTCCTCCAGGTGGCGCACCAGGTCAGCCTCGCGCACCGCGAAGCTCGCGAAGTTGCCCTCCGGCGTGTCCTCGACCAGCATGTCGGGCACGATTCCTTTGGCCTGGATCGAGCGGCCGCTCGGCGTGTAGTAGCGCGCGGTGGTGAGCTTGATTGCGGCAGGCGTGTCGCCATCGGCACGGATCGGGATGATCGTCTGCACGGAGCCTTTGCCGAAGGTCTGCGTGCCCATCACGATGGCGCGCTTGTGATCCTGCAGGGCGCCGGCCACGATCTCCGAGGCTGAGGCACTGGCGTTGTTCACCAGCACCACCATCGGCACCGTCTTTACTTCCTTCGGCAGCTTGGCGAGGATGTCCTCGCCACGGGTGCGCTGGTAGTCCTCGGGCGAGGCGACAAAGCGGCGGCGCGCATCGTCGTTGCGGCCGTCGGTGGAGGTCACCAGGGCACGCGGCTGCAGGAACGCCGCCGACATGCCGACCGCCGAGTGCAGCAGTCCGCCCGGGTTATTGCGCAGGTCCAGCACGAGGCCCTTGGTCGCGCCCTGCCGTTGCAGGTCGTTGATCGCCTTGACCAGATCCTCGACCGTGCGCTCCTGGAACTGTGAGATCCGGATGAAGCCGTAGCCCGGCTCGATCATGCGGGCGCGTACCGACTGCACGCGGATCACGTCGCGCATCAGCTTGAACTCGAGCGGCTGCGTCTCGCCCTTGCGCGCCACTGTGAGCACGATGGGCGTGCGCGGCTTGCCGCGCATCAGCTTGACCGCCTCGGGCAGCGTCATGCCCCGCGTCAGCTTGTCATCGATCTTGATGATGAGATCACCGCTCTTGATCCCCGCGCGCGCGGCCGGGGTGTCATCAATGGGAGCGATCACGCGAATGGCGCCATCTTCGGCGCCGACCTCGATGCCCAGGCCGCCGAATTCGCCTTGCGTGCCCGCCTGCAGGTCCCTAAAGGCGTCGCTGTCCAGGAAGGCCGAATGCGGATCCAGGCCGGAGAGCATGCCGCTGATGGCCTCTTGGATGAGCTTCTTGTCATCCACCGGCTCGACATAGTTGGCCTTGATCGCGCCAAACACATCCGAGAACTGGCGGATCTCTTCGAGCGGAATCGGGCCGCGCGAATCGCGGAACGCGTAGGCGGAGATGCCCAGGCTCACGGTGACGCCGGCCACGCAGCCGACGGCGATGAGACCAATGTTGCGCAAGCGTCCGCTCATGCGACCTCCAGGGGGATGCGGGGACAGCAGGGTGGGATCAGGAGTGAACCTGAATTACCGGCAGCTTAGCGTGCCGCCACCCAGAGCAGGGGATCGAAAGGACGCCCCTGAAAACGTAATTCAAAGTATAGGCCCGAATCGCTGATGCCTCCGGTGCTGCCGACCGTGGCAATCGCCTCGCCCGCGGCCACCCGCTCGCCCACGCCGGCCAGCAGCGTCTCGTTGTTGCCATAGACCGAGAGAAACCCCTCGCCATGGTCAACGATGGCCAGGTTGCCGAAGCCACGTAGCCAGTCGGCAAACACGACGCGCCCCGGGGCGACGGCGAGCACATCCTGGCCAGCCTTGGCACGGATGAACACCCCTTTCCACGTAGGCGCGTTAACACCACCTTCGGTGCGCCGCGGGCTGCCGAAAGTTGCAGTGACGTCGCCCTTGATCGGAAGTTGGAGCTTGCCGCGCAATTGCGCGAACTGACCGGTGGTCGGCAGCTCGCGCGGGGCGGTGGCCGGCGCTGCGGGCTGGGCGGGGGCGACGCGCCGCTCGCTGCGCGGGGCCGGGGCGGCGGCCTGCGCTTGGCGCTCCTGCCGCTCCCGGCGCTCGCGCTGTTCGCGTTGCTCGCGTGCACGCGCCTGCTCGGCCAGCACACGCTCCAGCTCGTCGATCAGCGAGCCCAGCCGCCGCTCGTTGCGCTCGAGCGAGGCGATCGACTGGCGCTGCTCGCCAATGCGGCGCGCCAACCGGTCGAGCGTGGCGCGGCGCGCGGCCTGCTGCTTTAGGAGCTCGGCACGCTGCGTTTCCTCGTCGCGGGCGATCGCGGCCAGCTCCTCCCGCTTGTCACGCGACTCCGCCTCGAGCAGGGCAAGTTCCTCGCGCCGCTCCTGCAGCGCGCCAATGAGCGCCGTCTTCTCGCGCACGACATAGTCGAAGTAGATCGCGTCGCGCCCGGCTTGCTGCGGCGGGCGGCCTGCCAGCAGCAACTGCCACGGGGTCTGCTGCATGGTCACCAACTGCAGCCGCAGGATCTGGCCGAGCTGGCGTTCCTGCTCGCCTTGGCGTGCCGCCGCCGCTTGGCTGCGCTCTTGCAGGCCGGTGATCTGCTGCTCGACCTGGCTGCGTGCCTGCGCGAGCTCGCGCAGGCGCCGGGTCGCCGCCGAAATCGCCGCTTCCGACTCGCGCAGCGCGTCGCTCGCCTCGGTCTGCGAGGCTTCGGCCTGGGCCAACTGCTGCTTCATTGTGGCCAGGCGCTGCTGCAGCTGGCGCTGCTCGCTTTGCAGCTGGCGCTGGCGTTCACCTTCGGCCGTACTGGTTGAGGTGCTGCGAGCGGCGTTGCGAGGGGTGGTCCGGGCGGTATCCCGAGGGGCGGTATGCGTCGCCGTGTTGGGCTGCGTCTGGGCGCGCCCGCGCTCGGCCGCGGCGCTGTTCGCACCGGCGCCTTTCGATGCCGATTGTCTTGCCGGCGGCGCCGCCCCCTTGCCCGCGCCGCTGCTGGCCTGCGCCAGTGCGGCAGGACTCAGGGCCAGGGTGAGCGTGGCGAGGACGGCGCCGAGAGCGGCAGCAAGGGCACCAGCAAGGGCAACAGAGGGGGCAGCGGGGGCAGCGTTTACGCCGCGCGCATGGAGCGCAGGTCGGGACGGCTTCAACGGCTGGACGGGGGGCTGCATCGACGCCGATTATCCGGCGAGGCGCACGCCTCGCTCGCTATGCCTTGGACTTGCCCTGCGCGGCAACGGCGGCCTGGGCGCGCGCGATCTCCGCGGGGTCGCCGAGGTAGTAGTTGCGGATCGGCTTCAGGGAGGCGTCGAGTTCGTAGACGAGCGGCTGCGCGGTCGGAATGTTCAGATTCACGATTTCGTCCTCGCCTACGTTGTCCAAGTACTTGATGAGGGCGCGCAGCGAATTGCCGTGCGCGGCCACCAGCACCCGGCGGCCCCGCTGAAGGGCTGGCGCGATCGAGTCGTTCCAGAACGGCACCACGCGTGTCACGGTGTCTTTCAGGCACTCTGTGCCCGGGATCTCCTCCGGCTTCAGCAGCCTGTACCGCGGGTCATTGATGGCCGAGCGCGCGTCGCTGGCGGGCAGGGAATCGGGTGCGATCGCATAGGATCGGCGCCATTTCAACACCTGCGCGTCACCGAACTTCGCCGCCGTTTCCGCCTTGTTCAGGCCCTGCAGCGCACCGTAGTGCCGCTCGTTCAGTCGCCACGTGTGCACGACCGGCAGGTACATCAGGTCGAGGGCGTCGAGCGTGATCCACAGCGTGCGGATCGCGCGTTTGAGCACCGAGGTGTAGGCGATGTCGAAGCTGTAGCCCTCGCGCCTGAGCAGTTCGCCCGCTGCCTTGGCCTCGGCACGGCCCTTGTCGGTGAGGTCGACATCGGTCCAGCCGGTGAAGCGGTTCTCTAGGTTCCACTGGCTCTCGCCGTGGCGCATCAACACGAGCTTGATCATGGGGGCGCTTCGCTATCGTGCGCGCTTGCTTGGCTTGCGGGCGGTGTTCGGGTTTGTGCGGGCAGCCGCTGGCGCGCAAGCTCCGGCGGGCCCGGAAGGGTCGCAACTATAATTCTTACTCCTTGAGCCTTCCGTCCGGATTGGGCCGCACTGGTGCCGCCCACGCGGGCGCTCCGACCGCGCCACCCCGCCCGAGCCAGCCGGACCACTGCCGTGCAATTCTTCATCGACAACATCTTCCTGATCGCGATCGCCTTCATCAGCGGCGCGATGCTGGTCTGGCCGCTGGTGCGCAACCGTGCCGGCGGGCCGTCGCTGACCACGCTGCAGGCGACCCAGCTCATCAACGGCAAGAACGCGCAGATCGTGGATGTGCGCAGCTCCGAGGATTTTGCCAAGGGCTCGCTGCCGAACGCCAAGAACATCCCGGGTGCGACGCTCAAGGAGCGCGCGGGTGAGCTCAAGAAGGACAAGCCCGTGCTCGTGGTGTGTGATACGGGCCGCACGGCCGGTCCCGCCGCGGCCACGCTGCGCGCCACCGGCTTTGGCGAGGTGTATGTGCTGGCCGGCGGGTTGGCGAGCTGGCGGGAAGCCGGCTTGCCCATCCGCAAGTAGGCGCAGCAGCAGCCGCGACGGTCCAGACTTGGGCGGCCACTGCGCCACAGGATCGAATCGAAAGGAACCGACATGACCGCTCCCGTCCGCATGTACAGCACCGCCGTGTGCCCATATTGCCAGCGTGCCGAACTGCTGCTGAAGGCGCGCGGCGTGACCGAGATCGATAAGATCCGGATCGATCTCGATCCGTCCAGGAAGGACGAGATGATCGAGAAGACCGGCCGCCGCACCGTGCCGCAGATCTACATCGGCGACACGCACGTGGGCGGCTTTGACGACCTGTCGGCGCTCGATCGCGACGGCAAGCTCGTTCCCCTGCTTGCCGGCTGACGGCAGGCCTCATCGTAAGCCACCATCGCGAGCAGCGAGAGGGCAGCTCTTTACAACGACAGGAAGCAAGATGGCAGAAGAAACGAACGCCGCAGCAAGCGGCAACGCGCAAGGGCCGGTGTTCCAGCTGCAACGCGTCTACCTGAAGGACGCCTCGCTGGAGCTGCCCAATGCGCCGCAGATCTTCCTTGAGCAGGAGGCGCCGCAGGTTGATGTGCAACTGGAGGTCAACCACGGCCAAATCCTGGAGGGCATCCAGGAAGTCGTGGTGCGCGTGACCACCACCGCCAAGATCAAGGACAAGGTGCTGTTTCTGATCGAGTGCAAGCAGGCCGGCATCTTCGAGATGCGTAACATCCCGACCGATCAGGTCGAGGTGATCCTGGGCGTGGTGTGCCCGGGCATCGTCTACCCGTACCTGCGCGCCAACGTGGCCGACCTCATCAACCGCACCGGCCTGCCGCCCATTCACCTGGCGGAAATCAACTTCGAGGCGATGTACCAGCAGCGGCTGGCCCAGCAGCAGGGCACCGCCGGGCTGATCACGCCCGCTAGCACTACCAAGCAGTGAACCTGGGTGCGGGGCAGCGCAGGGTGGCATGACGCCGTCGGCCAGCGCTGCGGTCGTGCCCGGCCATGCGCCCGCGTCGGCCGGGTCGCGCGCGCGAGTGGTCGTGCTTGGCGCCGGTGCCTGGGGCACGGCGATGGCCTGTGCCCTGGCGGCGCGGCACGACGTTGTGCTTTGGGCGCGCGATGCCGCACAGGTGGCCGGCATGGCCGCCACCCGCGCCAACGCGCGTTACCTGCCCGAGGTGACGCTACCGGTGTCGATCAGGGTCGAGGCCAACTTGCGCGAGGCGCTTGGGCCCGCGCTGGCCGCATCCGAGGGTGGGCTGATCGTTGTCGCGACACCGACCGCCGGACTGCGCGAGACCCTGCACGCCGTCATGGCGCAGGGCCAGGGCCTGCCGACGCCGCTGGTGTGGCTGTGCAAGGGCCTGGAGCGCAGCTCGCATCTGCTGGCACACCAGATCGTGGCCGACGAACTGGGCGAGCACGCGCTGGCCAACGCCGGCCCCTTGTCCGGCCCGAGCTTTGCTGAGGAAGTCGCCAAGGGCTTGCCGACCGCGTTGACAGTGGCAGGCGGTGCGGCGCTGTGCGAGCGGGTCACCGCGATCGTGCACGGCGGTGCGCTGCGCGTGTATTCGACCGACGACCTGATCGGCGTGGAAGTCGGCGGCGCGGTCAAGAACGTGCTGGCGATCGCCACCGGTATCGCGGAGTCGCTCGGTTTGGGCTTGAATGCGCGTGCGGCACTCATCACACGCGGCCTGGCCGAGATCACGCGGCTCGGGGTGGCGCTCGGTGCGCGGCCCGAGACCTTCATGGGGCTCACGGGGGTGGGCGATCTCATCCTCACCTGCACCGGCGATCTGTCGCGCAACCGCAAGGTGGGACTGCTGCTCGGACGGGGCGTGGCGTTGCGCGATGCACTGGTGCAGCTCGGCCACGTGGCCGAAGGGGTATGGTCCGCACCGGCCGTGTTGGCGCGCGCGCAGGCGCTCGGTGTCGACATGCCATTGACGCACGCGGTATGCGCCGTGCTCGACGGCAGGTCGTCGCCGCAGGACGCACTGCGCACGCTCCTGGCCCGGGACCCGAAGCGCGAAGGCATCGATGTCGACCGGGCCTGATCTGACCGATGACAGAGCCTAGCCACGAGATCAACAACGTCTGCGTCTTCTGCGGCTCGCAGCCCGGTGGGCGGCCCGAGTATCTGGCCGCCGCGCGCGAGCTGGGCAGCATGCTGGCCCGCAATGGCATCGGCATCGTCTATGGTGGCGGCCACATTGGCATGATGGGTGCGTTGGCCGACGCCGCGCTCGCTGCCAACGGGCGCGTGGCCGGCGTCATCCCAGAGCACCTGATGCGGCCGGAGGTCGCCCACCAGCGCCTGAGCGAACTGGTGGTGGTGGACACGATGCACACGCGCAAGCGGCTGATGGCCGAGCGCAGCGATGCCTTCGTCGTGCTGCCCGGTGGCTATGGCACCTTTGAAGAGATGTTCGAGATGGTCACCTGGCTGCAGCTGAAGCTGCACACCAAGCCGGTCGGCATCCTCAACGTCGAGAACTACTTCGACCATCTGCTGCAGTTCCTGCGCCACGCCGCCGCCGAAGGTTTCATCCGGCCGGCTCACTTCGACCTCGTCATCGTCGAGTCGGGCGCGCCGCTGCTGCTGGAGCGGTTGCGGCGTCACACGCCGACCGTCTCGCGCGGCGTGACGCTGGATCAGCTTGACCGGTCCTAGACAAGCCGCCCTACGCGCTACAGACAAAGGACAGCGCTCCGCGACCCGCCGCCTTGGGGAGTTCCAAGAGGGGTTGGCCCCCTCTTGCGTTCCCAATCCCTTTTCGCCCCGCGCGGGGGGCAGCGCCCCCTCTTGCTTCCTCACGGCCCCGCAGGGTTACGTCGGCGGCGCTAACCCGGATGTTTCATCAGGGACGTGGGAGTTGCGCGGATGCGTGCGCGAGCCAGATTGGGCGAGAGGGGCGCAGCCGATGCCCGCAGGCATCGGCGAGCACTTGAGCCGCAAGCTCGCCACGCAGAGCCTGCCCCTGCGAAGGCGGGGGCGCCGCGCAAGCCCGCGTCGCCCCGCGGGACCAAACTGGTTCTGGCCAAACGTCACTTCGCCACGCCGATTACAGAGGGAGAACTACCGCTTGCGGGGGCGACCTGGTGAAACATCCGGGCTAAGCGCCGCCGACGTAACCCTGCTGGCGCCAGGCTTCAAAGACCACCACCGCCACCGCGTTCGACAGATTCAGGCTCCGGTTGCCCGTGCGCATCGGCAGGCGGATGCGCTGCGCGGGCGCGAACCACGCGCGCTGGGCCTCCGACAGGCCGCGTGTCTCGCAGCCGAACACCAGCCAGTCGCCCGGCGCGAACTGCACCTGGCCAATCAGCCGTGCGCCCTTGGTCGTCAGCGCGAACATGCGTTCCACCGGCGGACGCTCGGCCCGCAGCAGTGCATCGAAGGTCTCATGCACCTTGAGCGTGGCGAACTCGTGGTAGTCGAGCCCGGCGCGGCGCAGCTGCTTGTCCGTCAGGTCGAATCCCAGCGGCCGCACCAGGTGCAGCCGCGCGCCCGTGTTGGCGGCGAGCCGGATCACGTTGCCGGTGTTGGGCGGAATCTCCGGCTCGACGAGCACGATGTTGAACATCGCGAGGTCTTTCTTGGCGTCCATTACGGCGTACGCGCGACAATCGCGTTGGTCACGCGCGCGGCGCCGGCCCGCTTGAGCACGCTGGCGATCTCGCCCAGTGTGGCTCCGCTGGTCATCACGTCGTCGATCACCATCACTTCGCCCCCCCCAATTGCCGCCGCGTGCGCGGAGGCGACCGCGAAGGCCTTGCGCACGTTGCGCCGCCGCGCGTCCGCGTCGAGTGATTCCTGGGGCGCGCCGTGTCGGGTGCGCAGCAGTGCGGCGTCCAGCATGGTGCAGCGCAGCTGCCGCTGCACCACGCGCGCGATCTCGCGCGCCTGGTTGAAGCCGCGGTCGGCCTGCCGCTCGAACGCCAGTGGCACCGGAACGAGCAGCGTCGCGCTGTGCACGACCGGCGCCAGGCGCTCGGCCAGCAGCTGGCCGAAGAGGGCGGCGAGTTCGAGCCGAGGGCCGAACTTCAGCGCGACCACCAACCCATCGACCGGCGCGACATAGTCGGCCAGCGTGATGGTGGCGTCGTAGTCGGGTTGCGCGCGCAGGCAGCGCCCGCAGCGCTCGCCGTGGGCCAGCCGCAGGCCGCATTGGCGGCAGCGAGCGGTGGGCGCAAAGAAGTCGCGCCGGCAGCCGCTGCACAGAGGCGACGCGTTGGCAGCCAGCCCGCATACCGCGCAGTGCGGCGCGAGCAAGGCACGCAAGCGGCCAACCAGTCCTTGCGTGGCCGGCGCTGGCGCGCGCGAGGCTGCGCTGGACGACCGGTCCATGGGAGCGGGCTGCATTGGATCAGCGTATACACTAGCCCCAGCTTCCCGCCATCGCCCTCGCTCGGCGTCCCGACGATGTCGCTCGGCCCCGGCACCTCCGCGCTCACCCCCACGATCGTTGATCCCCCGCGCATGCCCGCGCGGGTGGCGACCGTGCGCGCCCAGTTCGACCGGCGCGCGCTTCGCTTCAGTGTGCACGACGCGGTGGTGCGAGAAGTCGACCGCCGGCTGCAGGAGCGGCTCGACGTGATCCGACTCGCGCCGGAGCGCATCGTCGACGTGGGCTGCGGTGCTGGCGCCAGCGCGGCGCCACTGCTGCGGCGGTACGCGCAGGTCCAGTGGTTCGGCGCCGACCTGTCGCGGGACATGCTGCGGCAGATGCGCACGCCGCCCAGACGCTTCTGGCAGGCGCCGCAGGTGCATCGCCTCGTGGCCGAGGGCGCAGCACTGCCATTGCCCGAGGCCAGCGTCGATCTCGTGTATTCCAACCTGATGCTGCATTGGCATCCCGCGCCCCACACGGTGTTCCCTGAATGGCTGCGGGTGCTCAAGGTCGATGGGCTGCTGCTGTTCTCCTGCTTCGGCCCCGACACGCTCAAGGAGCTGCGGGCCGCGTTTGCCGAGGCCCAGCCCGCCGCGCGTCCGCTGCCCTTTGTGGACATGCACGACTTCGGCGACATGATGGTTGCCGCTGGATTCGCAACGCCCGTGATGGACGTGGAAACGCTGCGGCTGACCTATCCGTCACCGCGGGCGCTGCTGCGCGAGATCGCAGCCTTGGGCGGCAACCCGCGCGATGACCGCCCACGGACCTTGCCCTCCTCGCGCGCTGCGCGGGCGTTGCATGCCGCGCTAGCACGGCGGGCGGACGCTGACGGGCGGATCGCGCTGACGTTCGAGATCGCCTATGGACATGCCTGGAAGCCGGCCCCGCGCACGCCGGGAACGACCAGCATCAGCGTGGATGCGCTGCGCGCGAGCCTGCCCAAACGCGTTGCGACGCCGGGATCGCCGCGGTGATAGCCTGCCCGGCACCAGGATCCGATCACGCAACAACACGCACGCGGACGAGACCATGGGACTGCTGTCGTTCATCAAGGACGCGGGTGAGAAGCTGTTCGGCAAAGAAGTGAAGGCCGCCGAGGCCGATCCGTCGAAGAAAGCGGATGCGGACCGCGCCGCCGCCACGGCCATCGAGCAGCATGTGGGCAGCTTCAACCTGCCCATTACCGCGCTCACGGTGACTTTCGACACGGCCAGCGGTGTGGCCAAGGTCTATGGCGTGGCCAAGGACCAGCCGACCAAGGAAAAGGCGCTGCTGGCTGCCGGCAACGTGGCCGGTGTCGCGCAGGTGGATGACAACATGACCGTCGAGGTCAATACCGAGCCGCCGGCGACGTACTACACGGTCGTCAGCGGCGACACGTTGTCCAAGATTGCCAAGCAGTATTACGGCAATGCCAACGAATACAACCGCATCTTCGAGGCCAACCAGCCGCTGCTGAAGCATCCGGACAAGATCTATCTCGGGCAGATGCTGCGGATCCCGCCCAAGGCCTGGTGCGGCGCAGGCGGCGCAGGCGGAGGAGGCGGAGCAACGCGAACGCTTGTCGGCGCGGCAGTTGCTTCGCGCGCTGCCTGTTGGGTGTTTTTGCCTATAATCCCGCGCGAAATGCGCTCGCTCCTCAGTAGGCGGCCGCTCGAAAGCGGCCGCTGACCGGTGGCGTCGGGGCACAAAGGCACCACCTCCTGACTGCGCAAGACAGTTCGAGCCCCGATTGCATGCAGGACCGTACCCGCTGGATCATCAAGCGCAACTGTTCGGCCTCGCCGGCGTTACTTGCGCTTGTATTCGCGTCCATCGTTGCCGTGTCCTTCGTGTTTGGCCTGGCGTTCGCGCTGCGTGGCCTGTGGGGGATCCTGCCCTTTGTCGGGCTGGAGTTGCTGGCGGTGGCCGCGGCGTTCGTCTGCTACGGCCGCCATGCGGCCGACTACGAGCGCATCGAGGTCGGCGCGCAGGTGGTGGAGATCGAGCGCGTGGAGGCCGCGCGCTCGACGGTGAGGACACTGACGCGGCCGTGGGCGCGCGTCGAGTTGGAGCAGCCTCAGGCGGGGTGGCGTGGCAAGGTCCGCGTCTTTCTCGCCGCCGGCGGCGAGCGGATCGAGGTGGGACGCTTGCTGGCCGAGGACCGGCGCGCCGCGTTGGCGCGCGAACTGAAGCTGGCGCTACGGACGCCGGCCGCGGGATGAACAATTCGAAGTCACTGGAAACATCGCAGATGAAAGCGCTATTGATGAAGGTGCGCACGCCGTTCTGTACAGCGCGGCGCGCGACGCGGATGGTCGCTCGTCAGGGCAGCCGCGCCGCGGGCGCTGTGGGCCTCATGCTCGCCGCAGGCAGCGCGCTGGCGGTGCAGAGCCGGTTCAACTTGGCGCCGCCGGTCACGCAAATCGGCCGCGAGATCTACAGCCTGCACAACATGATGCTGGTGATCTGCGGACTGATCTTCGTGATCGTCTTCGGTGTCATGTTCTATTCCATCTGGAAGCACCGCAAGAGCAAGGGCGCGGCGCCGGCCGACTTCCATGAGAGCACCAAGGTCGAGATCGCCTGGACGGTGGTGCCGTTCATCATCGTGATCATCATGGCGCTGCCGGCCACCAAGACCCTGGTGGCGCAAAAGGACACGACCAACGCCGACATCACTATCAAGGCGACCGGGCACCAGTGGAAATGGGGCTATGACTACCTTAAGGGCGAGGGCGAGGGCATCTCGTTCCTGTCGATGCTGTCCACCCCGCGCGACCAGATCGATGGCGGCAATGACGCCGCGCGCGTGCAGAACACCACCTACCTGCTCGAGGTCGACAACGAGATGGTGGTGCCGGTGGACAAGAAGATCCGCATCATCACCACCGCCAACGACGTGATTCACGCCTGGGGCGTGCCGGCACTGGGCGTTAAGCAGGACGCCATTCCGGGCTTCGTGCGCGACACCTGGTTCAAGGCTGAGAAGGTGGGCGTTTATCGCGGCCACTGCTACGAGCTGTGTGGCCGGGACCATGCCTACATGCCGATCGTGGTGCGCGTGCTCTCGCACGAGGACTACAGCAAGTGGGTGGTGGCCAAGCAGAAGGAAATGGTCGCCAAGCGCGATGACCCGAACAAGCAGTGGACGCAGGACGAGCTGATGGCGCGCGGCGTGCAGGTCTATGCCGCCAATTGCCAGGCCTGTCATCAGGCCAATGGCCAGGGCGTGAAGGGCGCGTTCCCGGGGCTCGAGGGCAGCAAGGTCGTGGCGAGCAAGGCCGATCAGATCGCCCTTTTGCTCAACGGCAAGAACGCGATGCCCGCGTGGAAGGGGCTGTCGGACGTCGAACTGGCGGCCGTGGCGACCTACACCAAGAACTCCTGGGGCAACCAGTTCGGCATCGTCGCGCCCGCTGACTTCGCCGCCGCCAGAAAGTGACGCATGCGTCCATCAGCAAGACGCAAGGCGTCGCCGCGATCGGAGACGCACGCGTCATCCCGGTTTGCCGCAGGCAAGACCGGGAACCAGTTCCAGCGCGCCTGCGCGCGCTCTAGACAGTATTCAAGCAAAGAACCGCAAATCCAGAGGCCAAGATGAGCGCAGTTCCGCATGGCACGCCAGGCACCGCAGCCGGTCACGACGACCACGCGCATGACCACCCACACGGGTGGCGCCGCTGGCTGTACGCGACCAACCACAAGGACATTGGCACGATGTACCTGTGGTTCAGCTTCACGATGTTCCTGATCGGGGGCGTGCTGGCGCTGATGCTGCGACTGGAGCTGTTCCAGCCGGGCCTGCAGTTCTATCGCCCGGAGTTCTTCAACCAGCTCACCACGATGCACGGGATCATCATGGTGTTCGGCGCGATCATGCCGGCGTTCGTGGGCTTCGCGAACTGGATGATCCCGCTGCAGATCGGCGCACCGGACATGGCGTTCGCGCGCATGAACAACTTCAGCTTCTGGCTGCTGCCGCCGGCTGCGCTGCTGATCGTCGCCTCGTTCTTCGTGCCGGGGGGGGCGGTGGCCGCGGGCTGGACGCTGTATGCGCCGCTCACCATCCAGATGGGCCCGGGCATGGATATGGCGATCTTCGCCCTGCACATCCTGGGCGCGAGCTCGATCATGGGCTCGATCAACATCATCACCACGATCCTGAACATGCGGGCACCGGGCATGACGCTCATGAAAATGCCCATGTTCGTGTGGACCTGGCTCATCACGGCCTACCTGCTGATCGCCGTGATGCCGGTGCTTGCCGGCGCCATCACGATGACGCTCACGGACCGCCACTTCGGCACCAGCTTCTTCAATGCGGCCGGCGGCGGTGACCCGGTGATGTACCAGCACATCTTCTGGTTCTTCGGGCACCCCGAGGTATACATCATGATCCTGCCGGCCTTCGGCATCATCAGCCAGGTCGTGCCGGTGTTCGCGCGCAAGCCGCTGTTCGGCTACGCCTCGATGGTCTACGCCACGGCGTCGATCGCGATCCTGTCGTTCATCGTGTGGGCGCACCACATGTTCACCACCGGCATGCCGGTGACGGGACAGCTGTTCTTCATGTACGCCACGATGCTGATCGCGGTGCCCACCGGCGTGAAGGTGTTCAACTGGCTGGCCACGATGTGGCGCGGCGCGATGACCTTCGAGACGCCGATGCTGTTCGCGGTAGGCTTCATTTTCGTGTTCACCATGGGCGGCTTCACGGGCCTGATCCTGGCCGTGGCGCCCATCGACATCCAGCTGCACGACACCTACTACGTGGTGGCGCACTTCCACTACGTGCTGGTGGCGGGCTCGCTTTTCGCGCTGTTCTCGGGCGCGTACTACTGGCTACCGAAGTGGACCGGCTACATGTACAGCGAGACGCTGGCCAAGTGGCACTTCTGGCTGTCGATGATCTTCTTCAACCTGACGTTCTTCATCATGCACTTCCTCGGGCTGGCCGGCATGCCGCGACGCTACGCCGACTACCCGATGCAGTTCGCCGACTTCAACGCCGTGGCCACCATCGGCGCGTTCGGCTTTGGCCTGACGCAGCTCTTGTTTCTGTACATCGTCATCCGCTGCATCAAGGGGGGCGAGAATGCCCCGGCCAATCCCTGGCATGCGAACGACGGCGGGCTGGAGTGGACGGTGCCGTCGCCGGCGCCTTTTCATACCTTCGACACGCCGCCGGTGGTGAAGTAACCCTGTAGAACCGGTCGTGTCTTGCGCGACCGGTTCCTTGTAGTCCGATGAGCGAGACCGAGCAGGATCGACAGCAGAACAAGCGCACGGGCCTCGTGCTGGCCTCCATTGCGCTCGTGTTCTTCCTCGGCATCGTGGCCAAGTACTGGTTCTTCACATGAGTACCGAGCGCGAACGCACTGACGCCCCCGCGGCCACCTCCGGAGCCGCCGAAGGCGTCAGCAACGCCACCTTGCTGCGCAAGCTGCTGGTGGTGGCGCTGTTGATGTTCGGCTTCGGTTGGGCGCTGGTGCCCATTTATCGCAAGATCTGCGAGGTCACCGGCATCAACCTGCTGACCAACAAGGACCCGGCCGCAGCGCGGCTGGCGGCCAACACGCAGGTCGACACCAGCCGCAAGATCGTCATCGAGTTCGACGCCAACCGGCAGGGCCCCTGGGGCTTCCGGCCGCACCGCAACTACATCGAAGCGCACCCGGGCGAACTGGTGCATGTCGACTATGACCTCGTCAACTTGCAGATCCGGCCGATGGCGGGGCAGGCGATCCCGAGCTACGCACCGCTTCAGTCCGGACGCTACTTCCAGAAGCTCGAGTGTTTCTGTTTCGAGCAACAGGTGCTGCAGGGTGGCGAGACGCGCAAGTTCCCGGTGGTGTTCTTCATCGACCCCGACTTGCCCAAGGACGTGACGCAGATCACGCTGTCGTACACCTTCTTCGAGATCCCGGGCGCACTGCCGCAGGACGCGGCCGCCGCCGCAACGACGGGTCCAGCGCGAGGAGAGCGCGATGGCCGGAGCTGAGGTCGTGGCCGACGAGATCAAGGGCGGGCGCGCGCGTGCCGCGTCGTTCGCGCAGACGGCCAAGGCCGTGGCCTGGTCGTTCTTCGGCGTGCGCAAGCGCGAGCACTACGAGCGCGATGCTGCCAACCTGAATCCGGTGCACGTGATCATCATGGGCATCATTGGCGCGGCGCTGTTCATCGCCGCGCTGCTTCTCATCATCAAGTTCGTCGTGCTCGGCTAGGGTGCGCGGGATCGTCAAGGCAACAGGGAGAACCGAAGATGGCGGGTGCACACGGCGCAGGGGCGCATGCGGCGCATGGGGGGCATGACATGACGGCACCGCACTACTACGTGCCGGCGCCGTCGAACTGGCCGATGGTCGGGATGATCGCGATGATCTTCACCGGCTTTGGCGCCTCCATGGTCGTGAACAAGAACCCGCTGGGCTGGCTGCCGCTGGCGCTGGGCTTCGCGGTGCTCATCTACATGCTGCGCGGCTGGTTTGGCGCGGTGATCGGCGAGAGCGAAGGCGGCCAGTACAACCGCAAGATCGACGTGAGCTTCCGCTGGGGGATGAGCTGGTTCATCTTCTCGGAAGTGATGTTCTTCGCGTCGTTCTTCGGTGCGCTGTTCTATGCCCGCGTGATCACGCTGCCGTCGCTCGGCGACATCGATCACAGATTGCTGTGGCCCGATTTCGCGGTGACCTGGCCGCATCTTGGGCCGGCTGGCGTGGTGGAGGAGTTCAGCCGGCTCGGACCGTTCTGGCTGCCCACGATCAACACGATCCTGCTCGTGACCTCGGGCTTCACGCTCACGGTCGCGCATCACGCGCTGCGCGCCGGCAACCGCGCCAAGACAATCAGCTGGCTGTGGGTCACGCTGCTGCTGGGCTTTGCCTTCGTCTGCGTGCAGGCCTATGAGTACATGCACGCGTACTCCGACCTGAACCTGCGCCTGACCTCGGGCATCTTCGGCTCGACGTTCTACATGCTGACGGGCTTCCACGGGCTGCACGTGCTGATCGGCGCCATCATGCTCACGGTGGTGACCTTTAGGCTCATGAGAGGCCACTTCACTCCCAACCAGCATTTCGGCTTCGAGGCTGCAGCCTGGTACTGGCACTTCGTGGACGTCGTCTGGATCGGCCTGTACATCATCGTCTACTGGCTCTAGCACTTTGCGTGTACTCGAGGCTGTCGGCCTCGCCGCAGGTGCGCGAAAGCGACTGACGTGGCGCCCGCCCTTGGCGGGGCCCGACGGACGGCGGCACGCGAAGAACGAGGAAACGCCGGCGTATGCCGGCGTTTTTCTTTGTCGTTGTGTTGTGTCCGCCTGCGCGGTCGCCCGGAGGGCGGGCAGCTAACTGATCACTTTGCGTGCATGCGCGACCGCGCAGGGGTCGCGTACACGCAAAGTGCTACTCAAAGATCAGATAGATGCCTAGGGCCACCATCGCGAGGCCCGAAAGGAGCTTGAGCGCGCGGCCTTCTCGCTCCTGCAGACGATGACGCGACAGCAGGGTGACGCCGATTCCCAGCACGATGATGTCGTCTAGCATGTAGGCCGCCATATACAGCAGCAGGTAGCCGTAGTAGGTCCAGGCGTCGAGTTCACGCAGCGTGAGGATTCGGGTGAACAGTGCCGGGAAACCCGAGGTGCACAGCAACTCCACGATCTGCACCAGTACCGCCAGGACGACTGTCGCGGCGATCGCCGCGGGCAGGCTCTTGGCCAGCAGGATGCCGCGCATGCGGTTGTAGATCTTCGGTTTCTGGCTGTCGGGGATCGACAGCGAAACCCCCCACTTGAAGGCGAAGAAGTCCTTCAGGTTGATGAGCCCGGCCACGATCGCGATGGCGGCAATCAGCAGCTGCGACCAGCGCGCGATACCGATCAGCAGGAACAGGTTGAGCCACGCCGCGAGGAACAGGAAGTAGGCAATGCCCTCCACCAGCACAAAGGTGCCGGCGATCGCCAGCATGCGCGGCCGGTCGTTCAGCGGCGCCAGCAGCGAGATCATCAGCAACAGCACCCACATCGAGCACGGGTTGAAACCATCGAGCAGGCCGATGGCAAACGTGAACGCCGGCAGGCCGATGTCGTCCAGGGTCAGCGTGCGGCCCAGGAAGTCGATCTGGACCGGTTCGGGCGCCGGCGGTGCGGCCGCGGCATCGGCGTGGCTTGCGTCCTTGCAAGGCTTGAGCAGGATGTCGTTGGGATCGGCTGACGGATCGGCCAGCTCGCAAGTGCTCTCGCCTGCCGCGGCGGGCTGCGCGCTGCGCCGTCCGGCCAGTGCGTTGCGGATCAGCAGGTCGGAGCGCGCCGCCTCCGAATAGCCGAACAGCAGCTGGTCGCCGACGAAGAACGCCGGCACGCGCGCCACGCCCCCGTGCTCGCGCGTCAGCGCCGTGAGCCGCTGCAGTGCGTCCGGCTCCTTGTTCACATCGCGAATGCTGATCGAAAGCTGCGGCTGCTCGCGCTTGAGCTTCGCCAGAAACTCCTCCGCGGCTGCGCAATGCGGACAGCTTTCGCGGACGAACACCTCGATGTCGAAACGCGGCGCTGCCGATTGAACGGCCTGCGCGCGCGTGAGCAACGGGCCGAGTAGGCCGATCAGGATGATGATCGCCGCCAGCCAGGCGGCGGTACTGCGGGGCACGCGCTCCACGACTGTCCCTTCGCGTCCGTGCTGGTCGATGCTCGACCCTGTGCCGCGAGGCTACGACAGGGGTGGCAGCCACGGGCTTGCGATGGCGCAGGCGGCGGCGGGTGCAAGCTTCATCCAGATCAAAGGCTGCGACGTGAAGCAGCCGGGCGGGCGGGGCGCAGCGCTTGCGATGCCCTGGCGGGCGTGGTGATGCGTCCGCCGCTGCCGCACGGAGTGCGGTTCAGGAGACACGCAATGGAAAGCCCGCAAGCGTGGCTGTGGATCTGGATTCTCGGCGCACCGCTGGTCGTCGGTATCTTCGACCGGATGCGTGCGCCGCGGACGTCGATTCGCCGTGACAGCGATCACAGTGACGACGCGCACCGCTTGAGCGATCGACCGCTGGCCTCCAGCGTTGGCGCCCGATAGGCTGGCGCCAGAGCGAGCGCTTCCCGATAGGGCCGAGCGGCTGCCAGTGTGTTGTGTGCGCGGCGCTTTGCGCTACGGCCCTGCCTTCGTCGGTCGCACGTAAGCGCCTGTGCCTGAACCGCTTCATGGCGCGATGAGCCGCGCCGCCGGCGCGCCTGCTGGCGCGGCCGGCTTGCTCGCCTGCTCGCCCCACAGGAATTTCAGCCTCTGGTCGCGCCCGCAGCCGCGGCGGTAGTAGGCGTAACGCACCGGATTGGCCGTGTAGTAGTCCTGATGCTCGTCGTCGGCCACGTAGAACGTCGCCGCGGGCGTGATCTCGGTGACGAGATCCGCGCGAAACGGCTTGCTGGCGGCGAGCGCGGCCTTCGAGGCCTCGGCCACGCGCCGTTGCGCATCGCCATGGAAGAAGATGGCCGTACGGTACTGGCTGCCGCGATCGCAGAACTGGGCATCCTTCACCGTCGGATCCACCGTGCGCCAGAAGTACTCCACGAGCTGCGCGTAGCTCACCACGCGCGGATCGAACTGCACCTGCACGACCTCGACATGCCCGCTGCGCCCGGCCGAGACCTGTGCGTAGGTGGGCTTGGCCAGGTGACCGCCCATGTAGCCCGACGTGGTGGAGACCACGCCCGCGATCTTGTCGAAGTCCGCCTCGACGCACCAAAAGCAGCCACCCGCGAAGGTCGCCGTCTCAACAGCGGGGCTTGACCCCGCCGGTGCCTGCGCGCGCCCGTCACTGCCTAGCGCAATGCAGGCGTACGTCGCCGCGGCCAACAGCAACTTGATGGAAAGGCGCGGGCTCACTCTTCCGGCACGAACTTCAGCGCAACGCCGTTGTTGCAGTAGCGCTTCCCTGTTGGTGCCGGGCCATCGTTGAACACGTGCCCGTGATGGCCGCCGCAGCGGGCGCAGTGGTACTCCGTGCGCGGGTAGATGAGCTTCCAGTCGGTCGAGGTCTTCAGCGCGCCCGGCAGCGTGGCCAAGAAGCTCGGCCAGCCCGTGCCGCTGTCGAACTTCATGTCGCTGGTGAACAGCGCCGCGCCGCAGCCGGCGCACACGAAGGTGCCCTTGCGCTTCTCGTCATTCAGCGGGCTGGTGAAGGCGCGCTCGGTACCTTCCTTGCGCAGCACGCGGTACTGCTCGGGCGTCAGGCGCCGGCGCCAGGCCTCGTCGCTCATTTCGACGCGCTCGGATATTGCTTCGGTCTTGCCGTCATTCATCGACGTTTCCTCTCACACACGTGGAGCGCCTTGGTTTGGTCGTGCAGGAGCGCCCGGCCTTACAGCGCGGGTTCGGCGGCGGGCCGCTCGGTGCGGCCATCGGGGTGGCGCGCAAAGCGGCCCGGCGCCGCGCCGTGCACCGGCGCCTTGTCGCTCCAGGGCCAGCCGCCAAACTGCGTGCGCCGGTAGTCATTGAATGCCTGCGCGATCTCTGCCTGCGTGTTCATCACGAACGGCCCGTACTGCACCATGGGCTCGCCAATCGGGCGGCCCTGTAGGACGAGGATCTCGCATGGGGCATCGCCATTGGCCAGAGCAAGCGCGGTGTCGGCGCGGACTTCGACCGCCGCCTGACCGTCGAGCCGATGCCCATCGAGCGCCAGCGACGCGCCCGCGTAGACGTACAGCATGCGCCGCGTGCCGGCGCGCGCCGCGGGCAGTGTGAAGTGCGCGCCGGGCTCGATGCGCAGCGTCCAGATCGCGATGTCGGCTTCAGCGTGCGCGGCCCAGGAGTCGGGCGGCGGTGCCAGCGGCGTCAAGCCGCCGAGCTGACCGGCGATCACCACCACGTCGGTGCTGCGGCCGGCCTCGTCCTTGAACGACTGGCGCGGGATCGCATCGGCCCAGAACATTGTGAAGTGCGGCGCGGCCATCTTCGAGGCTGCCGGCAGGTTGAGCCAGATCTGGAACAGTTGCAGCGGGTTGTCGCGCTCGGCCTGCAGCAGCGGGAACATCTCCGAGTGCACCACGCCGCAGCCCGTGGTCAGCCATTGGACGTCGCCCTGGCCATAGCGCGCCGCCGCGCCGAGCGAGTCGGCGTGGTCCACCAGCCCCATGCGCACGATCGTCACGGTCTCGAAGCCGCGATGCGGATGCGCAGGAAAACCCGGCACGGACTCGCCGTGATACATGCTCCAGCCGTCGCGGCGCGAGAAATCCTGCCCGATGTCGCGGCCTGCCAGCGGGGCCGCCGGCCCGAAGCGGCCGTTGCCGCGCGGGTAAGCGTCGTCGTGATGGACGCAGAAGAGAAACGGGTCGACGGTGGGCCAGGGCGGCGCGCCAAGCTGGCGAGTGTTCAGGATCGATGCGGGGGTCATGAACGGCAGTCCTTGCGGTGAGACATCGCGATTGTTGCGCGCAATTCAAGCCACCGTAGCGTAGGGTGATTCGGGCCCCGCAGGCCGCCGGCCGCGCCCGGTTGCGGGCCCCCGCCGTCACGCCGCGGCGGGGGCTGGCTCGCGGTAAACGGGCAACGCACGGATCGCCCAGATGCGCGGCAGGCGCCGCGCGACTGCGGTCAGCGCCAGCCCGCCAAGCGCGGCGAAGAGCAGCGCCGCGCGCAGTCCGACGGTTTCGCCCAGCCAGCCACCGAGCAGCGCGCCTGGTACCGCCGGGGTCAGGATCAGCCAGCGCATCGTGCTCGTCATGCGACCGAGCAGGTGCGTGGGCGTGACCGCCTGGCGGATCGCGACGAAGTTGACGAAGATGAAAATGGCGCCGGCGCCGAAACAGAGTTCCCGCGACCTGTCTAGCAGCAGACGAAACTTCTCGTATGCCATCGACACGATGCTTGTTGAGATCGCGGTGGCAATTCGACGCAAATCATGATTGGCGCTGCTACTGGCGCCGCAGCCACCCGTTGCGTATGCAGTAGTCCACAAAGCCCTTTCCGCCAGCGGGATGCTGATGCTGACCGACCGCAGCCACTAACTCTTCATAGTCGGCGCCGCCGTACGCGGCCAGCATGGCGGCAATGACACTCCACGAAGCCGCATTCTCAGGCGCAGTGTGCGTTGGCGAGGCTCCGGCCAAATACCGCCCTGTGCGTGCGCGGCTAACGCCGTGAACGAGTACTCGACTTTCGGAAGGACTTGCCTCCACCCAGTACAAGGCAGAGCACACACGACACGTCGTCGCCTTATCTTCGGAGGAGCCTCTCTGGTGCGGCAACAGTGTTGCGAGTACCGGGCCACCGCAATTTAGACACGAGAATGCAACGTTGTTGCCATGCGCATCGGCCGGGATTTTCTGACCATCGCACCACGCATCAAAGCCAGTCACTGCCGTCACTTGCAGCTCCTCAAGCCCTATTGCAACCAAGCGTACAAACGGTCCCAAGCGAGTCCAAGGATTCTCTCGGCTCGCTGTTGCGCGAAGTCAACAGTCCACTCGCCTTGTCGACGGCCCACGGCAGCGAGATGCGGCTGGTAGTGGGACAACTGGACGAGTTGTTGCGTGCCCTCGCCAACCTCAAGCCCTTGTTCGCTGCCGGACGACAGAATCCGTTCCGCTCCTTCTCGGGACCTTGCGCCGAGCGCTGCGTACATGAGCTGTTTCATTGCCCAAGGCCGGTTACCCAATGACGAATTGGCGTCAGATGGCACTAGGACCAAGTTCCCGATGCGGTGGACGACCTCTTTGCTTGAGTAAAACTCCTCGACCCAGCCAGATGCCTTTGTGACGGGCGCAATGTGTTCTAAGGCCAGGTGCCGCTCATCAGTAAGCCCTTCGTATGTGAAGCACGGCGAGACCAGCTCTCGTCCCAGGCGAATCAAACCTGGAGCAGACTCGTCCTCGACTGCATCGTGGTGGGCAGCGAGCAACAGCATTCGAGATACCAGCCTGCTATTTGTGTAGGCCGGCACCTGAGAGGCCTCGGCGATAAACCTAGTCTTATCTGCAATCGCTCCGTGGTCCGAGTGAGCGAGACGGGCGCGCAGCTCTGCCTTAAGCCGAACCACGTCCACAGACGGAGCGGACGTATCCGCAGGCGCCCCCTCCCTCAATGTTCTCGCAAGCGGGGGAAGCCCCGTGAGAGGCCGACCGGCGGTGGACCCTGCTGCACCGCCACTCATGATGTCGCGGTATTCCTGATCGATATTCTCGGTCCCTCGCCGCGACGCGCGCCACAGGGTTGAGAATGCGGTCAATGCTTTGAGCGCCGCCTCGAGGTTGGCGATTGCTGTAGGCCTGGCCTCAGAATCGGCCATCAGCGCTGCTGAGTAGAAGCGGGTGAGCGGTGCGATCGTGACCGAGTGATTGAGCTTCTGCAGGAAGGTCAGGCACAGCTTGACAACATCGGTCGTTGCGTCGACTGGCAGTCCAGGAAGAGTTGGCGTACCAGTCCATGCGTGCTGTACGAAGGCAGACAGATCGCGCAGATGTTGAACGAAGGCGACACGCGCCTCCTCAGTCCGGGCGTGGCGCTCGAACTCATCCTTCATGTAGCGGCGTTGGTCTGCCAGCCTCTTCGAAAGTTTCCACCCCGTCTCGGCAGACGCAAAGTAGATGAGTAGGTCACGCGTCGCTGCCTGCAGCGGCTCCCCAACCGCGAAGCCAGACAGATAGTTTGAGACGGCTTGCAGGTGTTCGCGGGAAGTTGAGGCCTCAAATCTCGCGATTCCTTCCGCGCTTACGACTCGGGGCTTGAACGTTTCAAACGCGGTGAGCGGCTCCCCTGTGGTGTTGAGCGACTCGAAAACTGTGAAAGCGTAGTCCTCGTTTTTCCCTCGAACAACCGTCAATGCAACGCGGTTGAGGACGTACGAGGCAAGTAGCGTGAGCTGCAGAAGACCCCCGAACTCTGGGCGTGCATTGCCTCCCTGTAACTCAGCTAGAACATCTTGAGGGAACTCGTGATTGAGCAATGCGCGCTGGAAGCTGGCTTTAGCGGCGATCGCATCGATCGAGGGAAGGTCCTCCAATTCCTCTGGGCGCTTGCCGGTTCCCGTTATCGCCTTGATGATCTTAGCGATCTGCAAGTAACGCTCGATGAGAGCATCCTCGCCCTCGATGTGCCCTTCACGCTGTTTTGGCTTGAATTCCGACACTGGAGTGGAATCACAAACAGCTGCGTACAGGGATATGAAGCGTGCAATTGGCGATTCGTACTTCGCGTTGCTCTTGCTTCTCGACCACTGATCGTCAAAGGCTCGAATCATCCTCGGGTAACGCGGCGAATCGCCGTATGGCTGCTCATCGAAGAACGTAAAAGCCAGCTCGTTTGTCACCTTCTTCGTCTGGCCTTCAAGCCACTGCTCCGCCTCTGTCCCCTTGCCCCCATTGACCTTCTGAAGACGCGCCAGTGCGAGTCTTACGAAGTTGTGGAGAGCCATCGCTAACAATAGGAGTGTGGTGAGTCGCTGTTGCCCGTCAATTACGGTCAGGACCTTCGCCGGTACCTCAGGGCGAACGATCGGCTGCACAGTAGTAAAGTTGATGTCATGGATCGTGATCACCGTCCCCAAAAAGGTGAAACTCTCCTCGCTCTCCAGCAACATGGCATACCCATGCAGCGTGTCGTCAACAAGTTTGCTGACCTTGTCCTTATCCCACCCGTATGGACGCTGGTAGGGCGGCACATAGAGCCCCAGCCCTCGCTCGCTGAGCATCTCGCGAACGTTCCTTGAGTTCGCCTCGAAGATGTCTTTGGCTTCCATCGGCATGGCGCGCCCTTTCTGATACTGGTTGTGCGCGGTAGGGACGCGAATATGAACCTTACTTGTGGCAGACGAGACAGGCTCCCGCGCCTTCGTCTTCGAGGTACACGTCGTCCAGTTCCAAGTTCGCTTCGGTACGCAGAGCGTTAGGGCGGCGGCGTGCGGACTGGCGCTCTTGGCGAATCAGATACTCCGCCTCGATCTCTGCCATTCGCGCAGGCGCCTCTAGCTGCTCAAGCGACTCGCGCTGCGTCCACGTAAAGGGCGAACCGTGGTGGACTGCCGACTTCTCATACTTCTTCGCTTCTTCGAACACAGCGGGATGCACTTGCTTGAGCCGTACCCATTCGATCTTCTGTTGGAAGAAGCAAAACGTGCAGCCACTGCGTGAGCGCCATTCGTAGTACTTCGGAAGCCCGACACCTGACCCATTCAAGATGTCCAAGACCCCGGCCTTGTCGATGCCGTCTCGACGAAACGGCATCTCGACAACCATATTCTCGTGTTGTGAGATCAACCCCTCGCGCTGGTCTTCATCTGCGCGGATCGCGACGTAGCTGATGACACGGTTTCCTGCTGCCAACCATGGCCTCACCCAGTGCTTCAAAGGCCGCAACTTCAGTTGCCTGGTGCACCAGCGGGTGCTTGGCGAAGGTAGGAAGTGGTTGTACTCGCGTAGCCAGAAATCGAAGTCGCGGTCCGGGTTCAAACGCAAGATCGGCTTGCCAAGAAAGCCTTCCAGCTGCCCAAGGAACGCGTAGACCTCAGGCAGCTCCTTGCCGGTATCGGTGAAGTAGTACGAGAGGTCGAGATCTGGATAACGCTGCCGCATGTAGATCGCGAGCGCCGCGCTGTCCTTGCCGCCGGACAGCCCGAGGATGTGATGCACTTTCATTTAATTGGCCTCTTGTCATTGCTCTTCGAATAGCCTCGCGCCCGCCTCCGCGAGAGCAGCGAGGATGACCTCCCGCTTAGTCTGCCGGTGGACGCATGTCGCTAGAAAGTCCGAAACGACGCGCTCGATCTCAGGCGAGTCCGCAGCCGAAACGTCGACGGTTCCCGACACCGTCTTCCCTCCGTGATCCCCTGCGCTGCCGAACACAACAGCGAACGCTCGCCTCGTTGGCGCCCTATCTCGGACCGCCGCAAGTGCCTCAACTCTTCGGAAATCGATGGCCCAAGAGCAAAGCTGCAGCACAGCTGCGTCGATGTCGTTGTCGACCCAGCTCGGCGTCGGCTTGTTGAGCGCCAACATTACAAGGCCCTCTTGGTCGGCCAGACTGCCTTCATAAACTGCCAGGCGTCCAGCGAACGCGTCCAGACGGAAGTTGCCTGATATGCCTTTGACGACACTCGCGCGGGTGCGCAGCCTACCTAAAGACCCTGCATGATCCAGAGCTGAAAGCATGCGTTGCTCGACATCGCCCAGTGTGCGGGGGAAGACCGTCTGAAGCTCTTCCGCAATCTCGGCGATGCGCTCAACGAGATGCTGGTCGGCGGGTACACCCAGAATAGTTGGCAGGTCGGTAAATAGAACTTTGTGTGGGTCCGATGCCTTGAGCAGAAGATCACGCAGTCGTCGGGCGTCTTCCGAGACGGTCAATGTTTTTTGGGTCCAAGGGGGTAGCGCGAAAACGAGACTGACCATCGCACGCGCTGTATCGAGCGGTTCGGCAACGACGTGTTTGCCCAGGCGTTCTTGCAGCGCCGCTGCGAGCGCGCGCAGCATCTTCGTGGCGTTGGTGGCCAGGCGAACGCGCCGCAAACCAATCCGGCTCGGGTCCTGCAACCACTCATCAAGATCCGCAGGCGTCAGCTCCGGCGTAAACACTTTATCGACGTAGAGGGCGATTCTTGCGCGATCAGCGAGCACAAACGCTGCGGCCAGGATCGGCATGACGCCGCGACGGAGACCAAAAGGCTCAGCGCGCCACACGGCATAAAGTTCTTCTAGCGTTACTCCGTCCTCTGCCTCGTCCAGCAATTCGTGTGTCCGGGTCCAAAGTGTCAGCAGGCTTTCGCCTCGGCCTTCCCGCGTTGGCGATGTCATCCGCCAATGGCCATCGACCTTGCGATGCAGGCCGGCAGGCTGAATCAGAGAGAAATAGAGGCCAGCCTCCGCTGGAAATCCGTCGAAGCCCAACCGCTCTTCCCCACCATGCGTAAGCATGCGGTGCATAAGCTCCCGCTGCGCCTTTGCAGCACTGCTGGACAGCTCGTCTCGGTTCACGAGCTCGCTGAAGAGATTTGGCGTTTTTGAGTACAAGCCGCCGGCAACCTTTGTCGCTAGAGGCGAAAGGCCGGTGCTTCGCGTGACCTGCTCCTGCGGCTTTCCCTTCCAGAACCACTCTGCTTCGAGGAACGCATCCCGTAGCGTTTCAGCCAGGGTGCCTGAGAGCATCGTCGTTCGTGCATCGATCTCTCGCCGGGCAACCGGGTCGTCGTGCACACGTTTCTCGTTGGTTCTTACGAACTGAAGCGCTTCAAGCTCCCTCGCTAGATCGCTTATCCGCAGCGCTTGCTTTGGCACTCCGAAGACATGCCGCCACATCCCGCGCTTGTGGCTCAGCTCCATCGCAACGGCATCAATGCCGGCCGCGTCATCACTGTTAGTCGGAACAAGCAAAACGAATGCGCCGACTGCTGACCCCGCTTCCGTCGCTTGAAGCACCTTCTCTACTTCCGAAGGTCGAGAAAGGACCCGGGAGAACCAGCGCATCGTCCCGGTCTCCGCGTACAGTCGCCTCGCAGTGATCGGATGTAGATCCGCGAGCGCCGCAATCTTCTTCAGATCCGGGTCGACCCTTTCCGCGACTCGAGACTGGACCGCTGCTTCAATGTCAAAGTCGCTCCCTGCGTAAACACCCCATGCCTGCAGGTGCCTCCGAAAAATCAGGATCGACGCTTGTCCCAGCTGCTGAAGCGCGTCGCGGACATTGCGCGCACTAGCGTCGACACAGTGCACGAGGAGGCCTTCTTCTGCCGCCAGTCCAGACCCGTTCCGAAAGAGCTCGATCAGCGCGACTGTCTTGACAAGTTCGACGTGCAGCGGTGAGAACTTCGCTGCCGCTCGTTCCGCAGCTTCCGCTCCTAGCGACCATCGATGCCCATCCGCCGAGGATAGAACAGCTGCCTCGAAGTTCGCCGCCAGGTAGTCCCAGTACATCGCAGGGCGATACAAATCGCTCTCTGTCGCAGCGCTTAGGAATTCGCGAAAGCCGAGCGGCTCTGCCGACGCAAGGAACCCAAAGATGCTCCGTTCGTTTTGGCTGAACTTCCGCTTTGAGCTGGGGCCGAGAAGGGCTGCTGTAACTGGGTGCAGTGGCCAGCATTGCACCAGCGCATCTGCCAGCGAGCTGGGAGTTGATGGCCGGCGCGTCTTGATGACGTCGGCTGTGGCGTTCGCACTGGGTTGCGAAAATTGCCGAATATTCTGGTCGCCAGTTACTTCAATTGCTTGACCGATTAGGGCGATGGTCTCGTCGCTGCCTGCAAGTAGGGGGATATCGTGGAAGCGGCCCTGAACCTTCGCCCACTCTTCACGCGTAGTGCGTCCTAGCCGGCTCGCATACTGCTCGAACGCCTGATGAAGAATCCCGACAACAACGAGCTGTCCCTCGGCCCTGCTCGCAGCCTCTGCGAGCTGCTGATAGAAGTAGATGTCTTCGCCGGCGCTCGCTGCGTGTTCGAGGAGCTTGCCGAGCTCATCAATCAAGACAAGCACGCCACCGTACTTGCCGCTTCCCGCAATCCTCTCTAAATCCTGGACGACGTCGCGTCCGCCCTTACCGGGTCGCCCCAGTTTCTTTGGTGCGCCGCTTACATCTATTGACCGGCCCAGCTCCTCTTTGACGTCTGCACGTTGACCAACAACCGCGACGACCAGCCACGGTGTTTGTCCACCGAAGACTCTGTTAACTTGATCTCGAGCCCCGAGCCCAAGAACCTTTCGCGCGCGTGTTCTCAGAGCTCGTGTACCGCCTGCGAGGGACGCGAGCGCCAGCGCCAATGACGATTTCCCTCCTCCGTACGGACCAGTGAGAGTGAAGGCGCGTTGACGAGTTTGGGCCACCTGCCGCGCGACGCTTTCCAGCGCGGCTCGCGCAGAAGGCTGCAGAACGTATCCGTCCAGCGCATCGTCGCGCCCGAAATCAACGTCGACACGTACCGAACGCTGGAACTGACGCGAGACCGTGACGATGCTCGACAACATCGGGCGCTCACTCATACGCTGCCTTGATGTAATCGTGGAGCGCTTCGTCTGATAGAGCATCTTCGCTGCGGACCACCTGTCTCACGCCTGCAGAATCTGACCACCGCAGCCGTCCGCTTGATGCGTCCTCAATACGTGCCAGTCGCTCAGAAACGCTGTTCTCATCGAGCTTGAAAACTCGGCCCGGCGAGCCGAAGTCGTGGGCTATCGCCTCGAAGGAGAGCGTTGTCTGCGCGACCCGGTTCGCTTCGTTCCAAGTGCTCCAGTAGTCGGCCAGCGCAAAAGCAAAGAGACCGTCAGGCAGCGTGCTCTTCGGCCCTCTTCTGAATTCATAAACGTCTCTGGCGTGAGTCGACAGAAGACCAAGCTCTGCTAGCAACGGCTCGATCGCATCCTCGTCGCTGCCATTCGCGACCGACGGCAAGTAGCAGCGGATACACACGTTGATATCGCTTTCCACCGTTGTCGGGGAGATGCGCTTCTTCCCCGATTCGACAGCGAACTGCAGAAGTTCCGCCTTTAACGCGTCCCGCCTGAACGACCCTGAATTGACCAAGTTGAAGACCCAGAACCACGTTGTACTGCGCGCTCCACGCCCGGCCAACATCCAATGCATGAGCCACGGCGTAGCAGGGCGCTCGACGTGTGGGTCACATCCGCCACGCCCAAATAGCAACTTGCCTGTCTTCGTGATCGCGTACCCGCCGTCGTCGGCTTCTTCGATGATTTCGCACGCGAGGGCCCAATGACGGATGGCAGAGACCATGTTCTTGCCGACACCAAAGCGCGCAATCGCGCGGTCGTCCGCAAAGAGAGCCTCCGCTTCCTCGGTTCGTCCTTTCGACGAGTGCACCGCGTCGTGAGCCTTCTTCAACCAGAGCTGACGCAGCGGGAACGTCTCGTGGCCGGAGAACTGAAGTCGGTCGCGCAACCTTGGAGGGACGTTTCGCATGGCGACTGGAGAAATCCGCCAGGGGAGCGGCTCGGACTGGTGACTATCGCCAGTTAGTCTACCTCGAGCCTTTCCGTAGGGGTGAAGCCGCTCAACTTTCTGCGCTGTTTGGACACCTGAACAGTAGGCCGAGGAGGCTGAAGTACTGTTAACAATAACAGTATCTGTGGGCAGCGTGCCATGTGGATGGGGGGCGGGCTCGCACTCGCAGACCTGGCCGCGGCCCGGCGCAGTACAACTTCAGTAAACGTCGCGTCTCCGAACGCTTCCCGCCCCGAAGATAATCCTTTTCATCGTCATGGTATTTACGGCGTCGGTTGCGCAGTTTGGCGTCCCGAGAGTGCGACCGCTCGCATTCCCTGTCTGAAAGAGTGTTGAACGGCGCGAAGTCGGGTAGTGCGCGACCTCACGCCGGCCCGTTCGGCTAGCACATCTCGCCGGTCAGTACAGCGCAACGGAAACTTCTGGGAGCATGGCGAAAGGCCGGGAGGGACCGGGTTTCCCGCGTATTCCCCTCTAAGAGGGTGTAAACGAATTTAATATCCCATGCGTTACGTCTCGGTCGAGGCAATTCAGCATGGGGGGATGGATGGCGAAGAGCACTGCAACCGAGCGAGCCGGCCGGCCTGGTCGCAAGCCCTCGTTGAACGCCGAGCACA